>JAIRVW010000050.1 GCA_031253705.1 Brucellaceae bacterium | reverse complement strand
ACATGGAAGCGGAAGCAGCAAAGTTCATCGGTGCAGGTCTCGCCTGTTTCGGTATGGCCGGTACGGCTCTCGGCCTCGGCAACATTTTCGGTAGCTTTCTTTCGGGTGCTCTGCGCAATCCGTCTGCCGCTGACAGCCAGTTTGGCCGTCTGGTATTCGGTTTCGCCGTGACAGAAGCTCTGGGCATCTTCTCGCTGCTCATCGCGCTTCTTCTCCTGTTCGCAGTTTAATATTTAAGCTGCCGGATCAGATCGGCCGCATATGCCCGTCTCCTTGTGAGAGCTGAAAGCATATGCGGCTGGTTATCGTTTATTAAGCCTGAGTGATAAGGGGAAAAATGGATGTTCGTGTCCACGGCGTTTGCCCAAACCGCAACTGACTCTCAGCCGGCACCAGTGTCGGGAGCTGACAGTGGCAACTCTGTTGTGCACACTGAAACAGGTGTGGCGCATGATGCCGGTAAAGGCGTGTTTCCACCATTTGATTCCACCCATTATGCATCGCAGCTTCTGTGGCTCGCGATTACCTTCGGGCTGTTTTATCTGTTCATGTCGCGCGTTGTACTGCCACGTATCGGCGGTGTGATTGAAACGCGTCGTGACCGTATTGCACAGGATCTGGAACAGGCTGCCCGTCTGAAAACCGACGCTGACAATGCGATTGCCGCTTACGAGCAGGAACTGGCTGAAGCCCGCAAAAGCGCGGCTGTTATCGGTCAGGAAGCCCGTGATAAGGCTAAGAATGACATTGATGCTGAGCGTAAAGCTGTAGAAGCATCTCTTGAAAAGAAATTGGCTGAAGCTGAAGACCGCATTGCTGCCATCAAGGCAAAAGCAATGAATGATCTGAGCTCGATTGCTGAAGATACAACTGCAGAAATCGTTGAAAAGCTGCTTGGCGGTAAATCCGACAAGGCTGAAGTCGCGGCTGCTGTTAAAGCTGTCGGCGCATAAGGGAGACGACCATTATGGACGCAACGTTTTGGGCTCTTGTTGGTCTGATCATTTTCCTGGCGCTGCTGGCCTATCTTAAAGTTCCTGGTATGATCGGCCGTTCGCTTGATGAACGCGCTGCTAATATCGCCAAAGAACTGGATGAAGCCCGCACTCTTCGTGAAGAAGCTCAGGCTCTGCTTGCTGAATATCACCGCAAGCGCAAAGAAGCTGAAAAAGAAGCCGGTGAGATTGTTGCCGCCGCACAGCGCGAAGCAGCAAGCCTGCTGAGCGAAGCAAAGGCAAAGTCGGAAGATTACATTGTTCGCCGCAACAAGCTGGCTGAACAGAAAATCGCTCAGGCTGAAAGCGATGCAGTTAATCAGGTTCGTGCATCCGCAGTGGAAATCGCTGTTGCTGCTGCCGGTTCGCTGATCGCAAATAAAATGGATGCAAAAACTGCCGGTGAAATGTTCAAAGCATCACTGGATCAGGTTAAAACCACCCTGAATTGATTGCAGTTCATAAAGTTCAAAAAAAACGCCGCTTTATGCGGCGTTTTTTTATTGTCTGAATATGAGAGCATGTCGCAGTTAAATGGTCTCATTTAACGCCCGCGAACATGCGGCAAACTAAAAAATCTGGAGCGTATCCCGAAAAGTGTGAAACGGTTTTCGGACAAGATACGCGTCAAAACAAATAGTTGAGCGGTTCTACGATTCAACATTAACTGGAACCGCTCTAGAGCGAGCGGAGTGGGTACGATTAAACGCGACACGCTCTGGTCATTCGCATTGTTCAGGCCGCAACTTATCCGCCGGTCGTCCAGCGTCCTTTGATCGGCGCAAAGCTGTAGCGGTGCAGACCGGCAACCGGCCCCTGTGCTTCAATCGCGTCTCTGTGAGCGGCAGTGCCGTAGCCGGCATGTTTCTCAAGACCATAGGCCGGATGGATAAGACCAGCACGTTCCATCATCCGGTCACAGGTGACTTTGGCCACAATAGAGGCTGCTGCAATGGTCAGAGAGCGCTGATCGCCTTTCACCAGTGTCATGGCAGGGCAGGGCAGACCATTTGGTGTTTTATTGCCGTCAATCAAAGCATAATCAGGCTGAACCGTCAGTGCATCAACGCAGCGCTTCATCGCCAGCAAGGATGCAGCCAGAATATTGCTTTCATCAATCGTACGCGCACTGAGACTGCATAATGTGACGGCAACAGCCTTTTCCATAATTGTTTCAAACAGCCGGTTGCGTTTAGCGGCAGTCAGCCTCTTTGAGTCATCAAGCCCCTCCGGCAAATTATCCGGATCAAGGATCACGCAGGCCGCAACCACAGGGCCTGCAAGAGGGCCGCGGCCGACTTCATCCAGACCGGCAATCAGCCTGTAGCCCTGAGCTTGCAACTGCTGCTCATGGCTGTAATCCGGTGTGAAGGTTTCAGATTTGTCAGTCTTGGTTTTCGCTGACGGTTTAGCCCGCTTCTCAGAAAAAAGCGGAGAATCAGATGGTGCTTTGCTCATAGGCTGAGATTGCATCCAATCCGATCCTCCGCAAGACCACATCGCAAGGCATTGGGCGATGTGGAAGGCTGCTAGCAAAAGGACGGGCAGCCGATATCTGCCGGAGCATTTCCGATGCATAGGCAAATGCGTGAAACAAAGACAAAGAGCGGCTCCAACGTATCGATATTGATTGGAGCCGCTCTGAGGGCAGATCAGAACAGTGAGAGCTGAACACCGCTTGTTTGCGGCGGGGTGAACAGATCGCAACGCAGCCGGAATTTATGGGTGTTCAGACCGAGCTTCTTACCGGCAATCTCGAAGCGGCGGCCGATCTGCCATGCATAAGGGCCTTCACCGCGCATACGTTTGCC
>JAIRVW010000045.1 GCA_031253705.1 Brucellaceae bacterium | reverse complement strand
TCGTAACGGATAAGATCCTGAACCATTAAATCCTTATCCCGCGGATTCGAGGAGTGTTGTCATAAACATTGTCTAAGTCAGCATTGCCGTATGATCAATCGATAATCAAGAACCGGTCTGCCTGTCCAAGACGTGTCATCATATGAGTGGTACAACAGCTTTTGCCCTTTGTGTGAAAAAAGCGCTGCATGACGAACTCATTTATCAATATACCCCTGTAATGAAAGGTGAAAGGGATTTCTGAAATTATTGTTTTGTATGGCGTAATGTTTGCTGTTTTGCGGCATTTCGCAGTTTGAAAATCACAGTTGACCATTTTAGGGATCGTCACTATTTTCGCACTCCCTTCAGTCGGGGAGCAATAAACTGATTGCGGTGACACGCGGCTGAATATTTTCTGACGGATAATGCTTCGTGGCCGCAGAGGTTGCGATATGTCCGTCTGTCATTCTGAAAGATGTGAGAGAAATGTCTGCTCGTTTGTTGCGCACAGCGCTGGTACTCGGCTTTATATCGGCGATCGGGCCGTTTGCCATCGATATGTATCTGCCGGCTCTGCCTGCGATTGCCAAAGATCTGCAGGCCAATGAAGCCGCTGTGCAGATGAGCCTGATGGTGTTTTTTCTGGCAACCGCACTGATGCAGATGTTCTGCGGACCATTCTCCGATATTTACGGCCGTAAATTGCCGCTCTATCTGGGGCTGGTGCTTTTTGGCATCGGCAGTGTCGGCTCGGCCATGGCAACCAATATTGAGATGCTGATCTTCTTCCGCTTCGTGCAAGGTATTGGTGCCAGTGCCGGTATGGTTGTGCCGCGTGCCATTGTCCGCGATCTTTATACCGGTGTGGATGCCGCACGGCTGATGTCGATGCTGATGCTGGTTTTCTCGATTTCACCAATTCTGGCGCCGCTGACGGGCAGTTTCATTATTGAGGATTTCGGCTGGCGTGGTGTGTTCTGGGCTGTATTGCTGGCTGCCATTCTCGGTCTTGCACTGGTAACTTTCGCGCAGGAGGAAACACGTCCTGCAGAACAGCGGATTTCCGGCGGGGTAGGGCGTGCCTTGCGCGGCTATGCTTTGCTGCTGCGCGATACTAAGTTTCTGGGGCTGACCGGTATCGGCGGCTTCTGTATGGCAGCCTTTTTCGTCTATATCGCCAATTCATCCTTTATCTTCATTGATAAATACGGCCTGACCCCGCGTGAATATTCGTTGGTATTTTCGCTGAATGCGATTTCATTCTTCGGTGTGTCGCAGCTCAATGGTGTGCTGGCCAGCCGCTACGGCCTGAGCCGAGTGGTGTCTTATTCTGTAACCGGCTATCTGATCACTATGACTTTGATGGTGCTGGCGGCGATTTTCCTGACGCAGAGCCTGTGGATGATCATGGCGTTTCTGTTTATCGGCAATGGGTTCTTAGGTCTTGTCGTGCCGGGAACCAGTGTTCTGGCGCTGGATGATCATGGTGAAATCGCCGGAACGGCAGCCGCATTGCTCGGCACATTGCAGTTGCTGGTCGCAGCCGCGGCGATGGCACTCAGCTCATTCATTATGAACGGTAATGTGCTGCCGATGCTGATTGCAATTGCACTCTGCGGTCTGAGCGCGTGGGTGCTGACCTATCTGACGATTATGCGCCACGGCTTTAAGAAGCCTGCATCGCCAGAGACAGCCATACATTAAAAATACAAAGGCATCGGGGAAATCCGGTGCCTTTTTCATATGCATATACAGAAGAGAGAAAGTGGAGGCTTCTGTTGCCAGGTGCCTCCGAACCCCGCCTTAAGGGGCTAACCCTAAGGACTTAGGTCGGGTTTCCCGCACCGCCATTAGGCAGCGAGAGCATAACCCTGAGCTTTGTTGTCATTTGCAACTACTCAATTAGCCCGATAACGGTGGTACAATGCCGAGTGAAAGATCAACCTTTACGCCCTTGTCGATCCTATTTCGCCCCCGCCACAATACAGCCGTTTCAGTCTGAGCTGTATTCTGGTGGAGGCGCCGGGTACCGCCCCCGGGTCCAATAGGTTTATTACGCAGTCCGTTTATCACCATAGCCGGTCAAGCCGACACTGGTTATATAGGTGGGTTCCGCCCGCTTGAAAAGAGGGGAACGGCTTTTCGGTGCTTTTGTACTGTAAAAAATATTCGCAGAGCCGGATTTGTGCCGGAAGCCATCATTTATCAAAAAAGCCTGAAATAACAGTTTGATGTGTTTTGTGAAAGAATAGCGAAATTACGGCATTGACAGCTCATTCCTGCTGGTCAATCTTTCCATAATATACAGGTAAATAAGCGGAATGACGATTCATAGGCTTTGCTGAGCAATTGTCTGGTTTACTGTTACAGATTTAACGGCCGTAAAAGCGGTCAGATTGAAGGAGACTGGTTTCATGACTGATTATCTTGCCGACGTACGCCGTTATGATGCTGCTGCTGATGAGGCTGTTGTTGCTAAAATCGTAAAGCATCTTGGTATTGCCCTGCGCAGCCGTGATGCATCGCTGGTTGCTGCATCCGATCCGAGTGAACTGGCAACCGTTCGCGCCAGCTGGCTTGGCCGTAAACTGGGCATTGAAGATGATGCAAAAGCTGAAGCAGTGATTGCCAGTGTGGTTGAAACCATGAAGGGCGATCACAATAAGCAGCGCGTGACTTTCTATTACCTCTGCGCAAAATCGCTGGGTATGCTGGGAAGCCTCTGATCTGTTTTAAAAGCCCCGCTCAGCGGGGCTTTTTTGTATTTGTCCAGATCAAAACTCTGTGTGCATCATTGCCGATAATTCTCAAACGGGCTAAGTAGCAACTATGCGTACATATCTTGATCTTCTTCAGCACGTCCTCGACAATGGCACAGATCGCGGTGACCGTACCGGCACCGGTACACGGTCGGTTTTTGGCTATCAAATGCGTTTTGATCTGGCAAAAGGCTTTCCTGTTCTGACGACCAAAAAGCTGCATCTGCGTTCTATCATCCACGAATTACTGTGGTTTTTGCGCGGTGACACCAATATCTCCTATCTCAAAGAGAATGGTGTGAGCATCTGGGATGAATGGGCGGATGCGAACGGCGATCTTGGCCCTGTTTATGGTGCGCAGTGGCGCTCATGGCCGGCACCGGATGGCCGGCATATCGACCAGATTGCGAATCTGATGAAGGATTTGCAGAAGAATCCGAACTCAAGACGTCTGATTGTATCTGCGTGGAATCCGGCTCTGGTTGATGAAATGGCGCTGCCGCCATGTCATTGCCTGTTTCAGTTTTATGTGGCGGACGGCAAATTATCGTGCCAGCTCTATCAGCGCTCAGCCGATATTTTCCTCGGTGTACCGTTTAATATCGCGTCTTATGCATTGCTGACCATGATGATTGCGCAGGTCGCGGGTCTGAAGTTTGGTGATTTTGTGCATACGCTTGGCGATGCGCATCTGTACCACAATCATTTT
>JAIRVW010000009.1 GCA_031253705.1 Brucellaceae bacterium | reverse complement strand
TTCCGGGATTACGCACACCGCTGAAATTCTCTGATGCCATGCTGAAAACGGATCGTCGTTCACCGCGCCTTGGTGAACATACGGAAGAAATTCTGGCAGAACTGAACGGCAAATAATTGTTCTTCATCATCGCAGTTGCAAAGGCCGCTTTCAGCGGCCTGTTTGTTATGCTGTGTAACTGACTCGTGAAATGACAAATTTCCCGTCTTTATGAAGGGCAGTTCCGTTAAAATCACTTCATCTGTGAAACCTATATATAAAAATTTTTACAGCGTGATTTTATGATATTTCAATTAAGTTATTTAATGATGATAGTCATTCTATCCCATTGAATCGTATTCTTTTTCACTTTTTGTTTTATTTTTGTTCCATGTAATAATATTTTAGAAACAACCTAATATTATTTCAAAATATAACAAAATTTCCAGCTTACATTATAATCGTTTTATTGTTTTCGAGGCACCCTTCAAAGGTGCAAAATAAGATGTTTGACTTTGACGTAAAAAAACATACTAAAATCCGGTCTGTACTTTAACAGGGAGGGTTATATGTATCGTCAAATTTTGCTCGCAGGCGTCTGCGCACTCACACTGACCGGCGCTTTTGCCGGTTCTGCCGCTGCCGAAGTCGTGCTCAACCGCGGTAACGACACCGATCCGGCAACACTGGATCATCATCGCACATCCACCGTTTCCGAAGGCCGTATTATGGCCGATCTCTATGACGGACTTGTCCGGCAAAGCGCTAAAGGCGAAGCCGTAGCTGCTACCGCAAAGTCATGGGATATTTCCGAAGATGGTCTGGTCTATACATTCCATCTGCGTGATGATGCCAAATGGTCAAACGGCGACAAAGTAACCGCCGGTGATTTCCTGTTCACATTCCGCCGTATCATGGATCCAAAGACTGCAGCCGGTTATGCCAGCATGCTGTTCCCGATCAAAAATGCCGAAGAAGCCGTAGCCGGTAAGAAACCGCTTGAAGAACTCGGCGTGGAAGCGGTCGATGATCTGACCCTTAAGATTACACTGAAAAGCCCGACACCTTATTTCCTTGAACTGCTGACCCACCAGACCGGTCTGCCAATGCATCCGAAGAGCATTGAAGAAAACGGCGATAAATTCACCACACCGGGCAAAATGGTCACCAACGGCGCCTATCAGCTGGTTAGCTTTACGCCGAATGACAAAATCGTCATGAAGAAGAATCCGAACTTCTATGATGCTGACAAAGTTCAGATTGATGTCGTTAACTGGATTCCGTTTGAAGACCGCGCCAGCTGTATGCGCCGCTTTGAAGCCAAAGAAGTCCAGATCTGCTCCGACGTGCCATCCGAACAGATGGACTATGTGAAGAGCAAACTGGCCAAGGAATTCCGCATTGCCCCTTATCTCGGCTCCTATTATCTGCCGGTTAAAGGCAAATCCGCCGACAGCAAGCTGAAAGATCCGCGTGTCCGTGAAGCCATTTCCATGGCGATTGACCGCGAATTCATGGCAGAGCAGGTCTGGCAGGGCACGATGCTTCCGGCCTATTCGCTTGTTCCTCCGGGCATCGCCAATTATGTTGAAGGCGGCGTGAAAGCTTCCTATGCCGGTGAAGATATGCTGGAGCGTGAAGACAAAGCCAAAGCGCTTTTGAAAGAAGCCGGTGTTGAGCCGAATACACTATCCATTGAACTGCTCTACAACACTTCGGAAAACCACAAGAACACCATGGCTGCCATTGCGGATATGCTGAGCAATATCGGCATTAAAGCCACGCTCAATGAAACCGAAGGCGCTACTTATTTCAACTTCCTGCGTGAAGACGGGCCGTTTGATATCGCCCGCGCTGGCTGGATCGGCGATTATAACGATCCGCAGAACTTCCTGTTCCTCAATCAGAGCAGTGTGAGCTTCAACTATTCCAAATGGAAGAATGCAGATTACGACGCTCTGATGGCGAAAGCTGAAATAACAACAGACCTGAAAGCCCGTGCGGAAATTCTTGCCGATGCGGAACGTCTGTTGCTCAAAGAAACAGCCATTATCCCTGTGTTGTATTATTCATCACGGGCACTGGTCTCCGAGAATATCGAAGGCTGGTATGACAACCTGATGGATGCACACGCAACCCGCTGGCTGTCACTCAAACAGTAAGTATTTTTACTGGCAGGCTGCATTGGTCAGAGCGTATCCCGAAAAGTGGGAACCGGTTTTCGGATAAGATACGCGTAAAAACGGTGCAGCCTGTTGCATATCAAGTGATTTTAACTTTGCGGCAGCCATTATTTTATAAAGGCTGCAGTCAGGAAAATTATATGTTGAGCTATACGCTGCGGCGGCTGGCCAGCGCGATCCCGACGATATTTATCATCATCACGCTGACCTTCTTCATGATCCGGCTTGTTCCGGGCGGCCCGTTTGATCTTGAGCGCCCGATTGATCCGCTGATCCTCGAAAACCTGAAAAAAGCCTATAATATGGATGCGCCTTTATGGCAGCAATATCTGATCTATTTAGGCAATCTGCTCAAAGGCGATCTGGGGCCAAGCTTTGCCCGTCGTGACTTTACGGTCAATGATCTGTTCGCCTCCGGCCTGCCGGTTTCCATTCTGTTGGGCGGAATGGCTCTCACATTAGCCGCCATCCTCGGCACCCTTCTCGGTGCACTTGCAGCGCTTCGCCAGAATTCATGGCTGGACTATACCATTGTCGCCGTTGCAACCTTCGGTATCACCACACCGAATTTCGTTGTTGCCCCGCTGCTCAGCCTGTTCTTCGGTGTTATTCTCGGCTGGGTGCCTGCCGGTGGCTGGTCATCTGCCAATATGCTTTATTGGATTTTGCCAATCACCACGCTGGCACTGCCGCAGGTGGCGGTGATTGCCCGTCTGGTGCGCGGCTCCACGATTGAAGCTTTGCGCGCCAATCATGTACGGACTGCCCGTGCCTATGGTCTGCCTGCCCGTGTTGTCGTAGGTGTTCATGCATTACGCGCAGCTCTCCTGCCTGCAGTCTCCTATCTGGGGCCGACAGCGGCAGCTTTGCTCACCGGTTCGGTGGTGGTGGAAACCATTTTCGGCATTCCGGGTATCGGCCGCTATTTCGTGCAGGGCGCATTGGGACGTGACTATACGCTGGTGATGGGTACCGTAGTCGTCATCTCAGTCTTTGTCGTGCTGTTCAACCTCGCTGTTGACCTGATCTATGCTTATCTTGATCCGCGGGTGCGCTATGACTGATATTTCAACCAATATGCCGTCTCACGGCGCACCGGAAGGCAATACAGCTGTTGCCGGACGTTCACTCTGGCAGGATGCATGGATCAGACTGCGCCGCAACCGCGCAGCGGTTGCCAGTGCTGTTGTGCTGATTTTCCTGTCACTCGTCGGGATTTTCGGGCCGATGGTCAGCCCGCATCCTTATGAAAAAATCTATCCGCAATTTGTGCGTGTGGCACCAAGCCTCGAAGCCTATCCGCGTGCGGATACCATCATTCCCGGCCTTGAGCGGGAAATGGCCCGCGCCCGTCTGAAAGGCGGGGAACCGGAACTTTCCGGCTCCAAACTCACAGTGGACGTGACCTCAAGTGCGGGGCGTGAGCTGGATGAGCGGTTACTGCGTTATTTTGAACGTTCTGACCTGTTCAGCAATCCGCAGATTGAACTGGCTGCCGATAAATTAAGCGGCAAGCTCTCGCTCAATGTATCACGGAATTACTTCTTCTTCGGCACCGATAATCTCGGCCGCGATATGATGACCCGCACCTTTATCGGGGTACGTATCTCGCTGGCAATCGGCCTGCTGGCTTCCGTCATGGCGCTGCTCCTGGGTGTCAGCTACGGCGCGATTTCCGGTTATCTCGGCGGACGTGCCGACAATATCATGATGCGTATTGTCGATATTCTCTATTCCCTGCCCTTCATCTTCTTCGTCATTCTGATGCTGGTGTTTTTCGGGCGGTCGATCATCATCATTTTCATTGCCATCGGGGCAACGGAATGGCTGGATATGGCACGTATTGTGCGCGGCCAGACCCTCAGTCTTAAACGGCAGGAATTCGTGCAGGCGGCGGAAGCCCTTGGTGCTACGCGGCGCGGTATTATCACCCGTCATATTATTCCCAATGCGCTGGGGCCGGTCATTGTTTTCGTTACCCTGCTGGTGCCGAAAGCCATTCTGCTGGAAAGCCTGCTGTCTTTCTTAGGTCTTGGTGTTCAGGATCCTATGACATCGCTCGGCCTGCTGATCTCTGAAGGCGCGCAGAATATGCGCGGTGCTTCATGGCAGCTGATTTTCCCTGCGGTCACCCTGACACTCATTCTTTTTGCGCTGAACTTCCTGGGCGACGGCCTGCGTGACAGCCTTGATCCGAAGGACCGTTAAGATGACAGCAGAAACAGTACTCTCTGTACGCGATCTGCGCGTGACATTTGAAACCAATGACGGGCCGGTTCATGCGGTGCGTGGCATTAATTTTGACGTCAAATCCGGTGAAACCCTCGCCATTGTCGGGGAATCCGGCTCCGGCAAAAGCCAGACAACCATGGCGATCATGGGCTTGCTATCCTCAAATGGTAAAGCAACCGGTCAGGCGCTTTATCGCGGTCAGGATCTGGTCGGCATGTCCGACAAGGAACTGAATAAAATCCGTGGTGCGAAAATCACCATGATTTTTCAGGAACCAATGACCTCGCTTGATCCGCTGTATAAAATCGGTGATCAGCTGGCGGAGCCTTTGCGCTTCCATCGCGGTATGAGCAAAGCGCAGGCACGGCCACGCATTCTGGAACTGCTTAAACTGGTCGGCATTCCCGAACCGGAGCGCCGCATCGACAGCTACCCTTACGAATTATCCGGTGGTCAGCGCCAGCGTGTGATGATTGCCATGGCACTGGCCAATGATCCGGATATTCTGATTGCCGACGAGCCGACAACGGCGCTGGATGTGACCATTCAGGCGCAGATTCTGGAACTGCTGGCCGATTTGCAGAAACGTCTTGGCATGGCGATTATCTTCATCACCCATGATTTAGGCATTGTGAAGCGTTTTGCCGATCAGGTCTGTGTCATGCGTGCCGGTGAAGTGGTGGAAAGCGGGACGACAGAGAAGATTTTCTCTGCGCCCGATCATGCCTATACGAAAATGCTGCTGGATGCAGAGCCGGAAGGCACTAAAGCACTACCGGCAGACACTGCACCGGTGCTGATTGAGGCGGATGATGTATCCGTCTCCTTCAATCTGGCAAAAGGCTGGCTGAAACCACAGACCGTTCTGCGGGCAGTTGACGGCATATCGCTTAACCTTAAACAGGGGCAGACGATCGGCATTGTAGGGGAATCCGGTTCCGGTAAATCCACGCTCGGCCGTGCCATTTTGCGCCTGCTGAAATCCGAAGGCCGTATCGCCTATCTCGGCAAGGAACTGCCTTCAGACCCGCAGGAAATGCGCCCGAAGCGGCGTGAGTTACAGCTGGTATTTCAGGATCCGTTCGGCTCACTCAGCCCGCGTATGACAGTCGGGCGGATTATCACCGAAGGGCTGCTGATCCATGAGCCGGAACTTTCCGCCAAAGAGCGCGATCAGCGTGCCGGTGAAGCGCTGAAAGAAGTTGGTCTCGAGCCTTCGATGCGCAACCGCTATCCGCATGAATTCTCCGGCGGCCAGCGTCAGCGTATTGCGATTGCGCGTACTATGATCCTGAAGCCGAAAGTCATTGTCCTGGACGAACCGACCAGTGCCCTTGACCGCTCGGTGCAGAAACAGGTGGTGACTTTGCTGCGTGATCTGCAGGAAAAATACGGCCTGTCCTATCTGTTCATCAGCCATGATCTGGCAGTGGTGCGCGCACTATCCGACTATATTCTGGTGATGAAAACCGGAAAAGTGGTAGAGCAAGGCGATACAGCCCAGATTTTTGATGCACCGCGTGAGGATTACACCAAAGCGCTGATGCAGGCTTCCATGAGTGAAAAACGCTTCGGAGCGTAAAGGTTAAAAAGGCCGGAAGCTCAGTTCCGGCCTTTATTAATTTCAATCCAGCACTTTGCCCGGATTGAGAATATTATGCGGGTCAAGCGCTGCTTTCAGCGCTTTTAAAGTCTGCAGTTCGGCTGCACTGCGGCTGTAGTGTAGCCACGGTTTTTTATGCAACCCGATACCGTGTTCAGCGGAAACCGAGCCTTTGAATGAGCGGATAATGTCATAGACAATATCCTCAATCGCGCGGCTGTCTTCGGTAAATTCCGTGTATTTCGTAATATCAATATGGAAATTACAATCACCGACATGGCCGAAGAACAGACACGGCATCGCCGGATAGCGGCTTTGTAAAGCATCACGGATCGTATCCACAGCTGCACCGATCAGCGTTTGCGGCACGGAAACGTCAAAGCCGATCGACGGCCCTTCATGGGTCATGATTTCCGCAATAGCATCGCGCATTGTCCAGAATTCTTCCGCCTCGCGATGGGATTGCGCAATGGCAGCATCGGCAATCCAGCCTTCTTCCAGCGCATGTTCCAAAACAGACTGGAACAATTCTGCTTCCGTATCCGGCTCGGCACCCTGCATATCCATCAGCACATAAAGCGGATAGTCTCCGGCCAATGGAGCGCGGGCATATTTGGCCGCACTCTTATAATAATCGCTCCACATGGCTTCAAAAGCACTGACGCGACCTGAAAGACGTTTTTGCGCATAATTGAGCAGCTTCAGCGCATTTTCAAAATTCTCAAGTGCAACCACGGCCGCATTGGCACCGCCAATCCCCGGACGCAACCGCAACACAGCGCGGGTCACAACACCCATCGTGCCTTCCGCACCAATGAACAGATGTTTCATGTCCAGCGCGGCATTATTCTTCGGCATTTCATTCATCATGCTGAGAATTGTGCCGTCTGCCAGTACCGCTTCCAGACCCAGCACCAGATCACGGGTCATGCCATAGCGGATCACACGATTGCCGCCCGCATTGGTGGAAATATTGCCACCGATCTGGCAGGAGCCGCGCGCCCCTAAATCCAGCGCAAAATTCATCCCCGCATTGCGTGCTGCCTCCTGAATATTTTGCAGGATCACACCAGCTTCGACAATCATGGTTCCGGCCTGCACATTGATCGTCTCAATGCGGTTCATATTGCGCAATGACAGGAGCACACAGTCCTGCACCGGCACCGCGCCGCCGGCAAGACCGGTCAGCCCTCCCTGCGGAACAACAGCGATGCGGTGTTCATGACAAAGCCTCAGAATGTCAGAAACCGTCTGCGTATCGCGTGGCAAAACCAGTGCCAGCGGCACACCACCCTCCTCATCACTCCAGTCACGCAGATGCGATGTGTCTATGGTTTCGCCGGTCTGAATGTCTTTACCGAGCAGTTGCGAGAGTTTTTCCAGCAGTGAGAGCCGGACCGAAGCACCGTGCATTTTCTTCCCCTTTATTTGTGAAATTATGTTTATTGGAATTAGCTTTAATTTGTTATAGGGATTTAAAAAATTATTACGTTTCAGGTCGTTCTGTTTTCTAAATATGTTCGGCAGCAATCATCCTGCGGTCAAAACTGATATTGTCCGTCTTTTTTCAATGAGGTTCATGATGCCATTGAATATGTCCCGCTCTGCTCTTGCAAAAACACTTGCACTTACCGCTGTTATCGCACCTTTGTGGGCAGGAACCGCTATGGCCTGGACTGGTGACGATGTTGCAAAACGCGTGCAGGCTCTGCTCAAAGAGCAGATGATCGAGCTGACCTATTCCAAAGTTGACACCAAAGACCAGACCGTTGTGTTGCAAGATGCCAAAGCGCGCGTGGTTGTTGGCAAAGATCTTGATTCAGACGAAACCAGTCCGGTTAATCTCGGCACAATCACACTGAGCGGCATTTCCGAAATTGACGGCGATGTTTATCTTATTGAAAAAGCAAGCTTTGATGATGTTAAAATCGTGGAAGACAGCAGTGTTTTCACCACATCGGATATCCGTTTTGACAAGGTTAAGCTGACCAAAGACCCGAAAACCGATCTGATCGGCCGCATGCAATATGCAGAGAGCTTTCATGTCGGTGCGCTGACCCTGACCAATGGCGGTAAAAAGATCTTTGAACTCAGCGATCTGAACCTGTCACAGGAGCCATATTCCAAAGAAAAACCGAGCAATTACAGCTGGGGCTTCAAGGCATTGACGCTTGATCTTGAAGAGATCAACCGCATTGATCAGGAAAAGAAGAAAAAACAGGCTGAAGAAGTCGCTAAAGCCACTGAAGAAGCTGCTCAGGCTGCAGCCGAAGCCGCCGAGGCTGCTGCGGAAGAAGCGACAAAACACCTGAACAAGAAGCACGATGATGCAACTGCCGACAGCGATGCCGCCAAAGCTGCCGCGACAGATATTGAAGAAGACGAAAACGAAGTCACAGCCGATGGTGCGGATGCGTCAACAGACGAAGATATCGCCGATGAAGACACCATCGCTGAGGCTCAGGACGATTTCGATATGGCCGCCATACGTGCGCTCGGGCTGGAAAAAATCCACCTGACGATGGAAGCCAAAGGCAGCTGGTCACCTTATAGCGGCGCGTATGTTATTGATAACATGACCCTCAACGGCCAGAATATCGGTACATACAGCTACAAGCTCTCCATGGGCGGCTATGATATGAAATTTATCAAAGCTGTGCAGGATCTGTTCAATAATGTTCTGGAAGACGGCGGCGACAATACATCCATGCAGATTGCAGCCGTTGGCATGATGCAGAACCTGTCCATTAAACATATGGAAATGCGTTATGATGATGCGGATTTCTTCGGAAAAGTGCTGGACTATCAGGCAAAAGAACGCGGCATCACCCGCGAAGAACTTGTCAAAGAAATGAAAGATCAGCTGCAGTTCGGCGTTCTTTATTTCGACAATGAGCCACGCGTTGTTGAAGCGGTAAAAGCGCTGGGTGAATATCTGGATGCGCCGAAGTCCCTCAGCCTGAAAGTGCAGCCTGAAAATCCGGTCACCTTCGGTATTCTGACTGCGGTCGGTATGGCTGAGCCTAAGAAACTCTGGTCGGTTCTCGGTGTAACTGTCGAAGCCAACAAGTAAGATCACAGACAACAAAAAGCCTGCATTTAACTATGCAGGCTTTTTTTGTATCTTCCTGATGCATCAGAGCCGGTGCAAGCGCACATCCGGATAAATCTCCTGAGCGATCTCGCACAGATGCTGATGATGGGTCAGATAGATTACCTGCCCTTTTTGTGACATCTGCCCGAAAATCCGGAATGTTTCGCGGGCGCGGTCATCGTCAAATGTTTCCATAATGTCATCGGCGATAAAGGGCATCGGACGGCGCGCAACAAATTCATAATAACCGGCAATGCGCAAAGCCAGATAGAGCTGGAACCGCGTGCCCTTCGACAATTCATCCGCCGTTTTGGAACTACCGTCAACGGCAATCGCAATCAGAATTTCGCTGTCCTTGTCCGTCTGTGTGGTCAGCTGGCGATAGCTGCCCTGACTGATCGCAGCAAAAGCCTCTGATGCCTGCGCCATCATCGACGAGCGATGCTGGTCACGATACAGCCGCAGTGCCTGTTCCGCCGCGCTGATCCCGAAACGCAAGCGCAGATAGTGCTTTGACTTTTCTTCAATATCCAAAAGCAATGTACGGCGCTGTTCATCCAGCTTTGCGGCACTGTCATCACCGGCCTGCGCCTCGCGCAGCAATTGCTCCGCCTGTTTC
Organism: Brucellaceae bacterium; assembly: GCA_031253705.1. Taxonomy (GTDB): domain Bacteria; phylum Pseudomonadota; class Alphaproteobacteria; order Rhizobiales; family Rhizobiaceae; genus Pseudochrobactrum. The sequence continues at coordinate 3,556 of JAIRVW010000009.1, read as the reverse complement.
CATAGCCGGTATTGTTCCTGCTTATGCTGATCCTGCGCTTCGTCCTGTTCGCGCAAAATCTGCAATTGCGCTTTCAGCTCGTTACTGTCTGCCTGCGCCAGCATGTCTTCAGCTTCAGCCGGATGTGCAAGTTTCAGTAATTGGGTAATTGCCTGCTCTTCATTTGCAAGCAACTGTTCCAGCTGCGCTTTTTTCGCAGCAGCCTGAATTTTGAAACCGGCATCTTCCAGATTATCAGCCTGCAGCTGTTCCAGCATGGCTTGCTTGCGTGCTTCAAGCGCTCCCGCCTGCCGCTCATATGCCTGCATCTGCTGTTCAGTTTCTGCCAGTCTGCCTTTCAAAGCGCGAAGCTGCTGCTGCTGCTCTTCCGCCTTGCGGATATGCTGCTCACAGCGTGCGGAAAGTTCTGTCACCGGCACAGTCTCACCCGACGACGTGGTGACCGGCAGACCGAGACGTTGCGCCAGAGTTTCCGTATCCCTACGATAAGCTGCCTGATCATCGCGCATCGCACTGATACGCTGCGCCAGATCATGGCTCCGCTCCAGCGCCGGTGCCAGTTCTGCAGTCAAGTTCAGCACTTCACGCACCTGATCAAGTGCCGGTATGCCGCCCTTTTGCACGAGCCATGTTTGTCCGCAGGCCACACTCCATGCCTCCTGCCACTGCGTATCCTCCGCCTCAATATCGTCTGCCTCTTTGCGGCGGCGGCGCAACTCCTGTGCACGTTCCGCTAATTCTGCTTGCAGACCGGCATGCAGCTGAAACGCATCATTGAGTGCTCCGGCCTGTGCCTGGAGTTGCGGCAAATCCGTTGCAGTCACGGAGATACCCGCTTGCTGCAAAGCCGCAATCAGCGCTGTTTCAGCCTGCATGATCTGTGCTAACCGTTCATCGCGCATCCGGCAGGCACGCAGCCAAAGCTGGCGTTTTTGCAAAAGCTGCTGGCGTTTTTCCATCCAGCGCAACAGACTGCCCGCAGACAAAACCTCCGCACAAACCGGTACAAGCTGCTGCTGCCATTGCGCAATCCGTGCTTTGGCGGCCTGCAGTTCTGTCTGCGTTGCCGTGACAGAATTCTGATTATGAGCGGTTTGTGCATCCAGTACTGCAATCCGTTCACGCAGCTGCATGGCACGGGCAAATTCCGTTGCCTGGGTCAGCCTGCTATGAACGGCCTGATCATCCTGTGTAAGCCATTGCTCGAACTGATCGGCCGTCTCATTGCTGAAGTTTTTACGATGCTGCTGCCATGCAAGATTGCGGTTCTGGCGCAATTCTGCCGCCTGTTCCTGTGTAATCACCAGATGATCCTGCTGCAAAGCCTGCAATTGCGCCCGCAACTGCACCGTTTCGCCGGATGCTTTTTCCTGATTATCCTGTGTCTGCTGCAAGCGGCTTTCCAGCGCCTGCACTTGCTGCCCTGCTGCTTCCAGTTCGGCCACATCCGGAACGGTAAGCGTGGCTAGCCTGTCCAGATCAGCCGGAAATTCCTCTTCGCGATACGACAGCGCCTGCCAGAGTTCCTGCAGCTGAGCTTCTTCTTCCTGCACCGCATGGTCAGCCTGACGTAAAAATCCGGTCAGATCTTCCCCGCGTAATCCGGTCAGCAAATCATTGAGCAGGCGCATTTGCACCGCATCGAAATGACCCTCGGAACCAAGAGTGCCAAGCTTCTCCTGTGCCAGTGCCAGTCGTTCCTGTGCAGCAGCCAGCTCCTTGCCGGTCAGCTGCAGCGCGGCAGCAATGCCTGAACGGCGCTCAATCAGACTGCGCAATGCCGTTTCCGCATGAATATTGATCAGCAAATGATGAGGATCAGCCTGCCTGTCCTGCCCGAGACGGATCAGCAATGTCTCGATTTTCTGCTGCTCGGCGCGAAGAGCCGCTTCCCGCTCCGGCAAATCCTTTTCTGCAGTCATGAAACGTGCACGCAAAATCTGCAGCTGACTGCCGGAACCTGCCAGCTGCAGCGCATTATCATCAAGCTGCACAGCCGCAATTTCCTGCTCAAGCTTAGTCAGAGCCGTAACCTGCCCTTCAAGGCGCGCCCGCAATTCCGCATCTTCAACCAGTAAACGCGGTAACTCATCAGCAAATCCGGCAGCAAGAGCGGGAATTCCGGCAAAACCCGTCAATTCATCGCGCAGATTATGCAGACGGTGGAAATGCGGCAAAGCATTAAGCAAAGCTTCAATTTCACTGATGCGACTTCTGGTCCGGCCATGAGCACTCAGCGCCTGCTGATAATCGCTCTCCGCCTGCCGGTGAGTGTCCGCTAATTTGCCATAGCTCTGCGCCGAGCTTTTTGCGTCCAGCTCAGCTTTCGCTGTCTCAATCTCCTGCAACCTGGCTTTCAGGTCAGCCAGTTCACCGCTGCGTGCGCCGGAACGGTAAAACTGATCGGCACGGCTGCGCAGCAGATTGAGATTTTGGCTCAGGCCGGCAAGACCAGCGCTGGCAGAAAACAATAATTCGCCGAGATTGCCCTTGCTGGCCAAAATCGCCTCACCGCCCTGCTCCAGCGTATCGTCATCGAGCGAGAACATCATGCGATAGGCATCGCGGTCAATATCGCCGAGTTCTTCGGAAATCAGTGTGTCCGGTAAGGCACGACCAGCCGCATCACTCAGGCTGTTCACACGGGCTTTCGTGCGCACCAACTCCTGTGCAGCACCCTGCAATTGCAGAGATGCACCGATTTTCATCGCCGGATAGGGATGCAGAAAATTATAACGGCTTTTATGTTCAATGCCGAAAAGCAGATCGAGCAGTGCCGAAAACGTGGTGGACTTACCGGCCTCATTCGGCCCGTAAATAATATGCAGATCGGGTTTACCCTGATCTGTCGTACCAAAATCCAGCACATGATCGGTAAACCGGCCATAACGGGTGAGATCCAGACGATTAATCCGCATTATGCCTGTTCCTCTGCCTGCGCAGCCGCACTTAATTCTGCCAGTACATCGTCGCTCCCCTTTTGCAGCAAATCCGTAATCAATGCCTGTGCCTGTGTTTCATCACCGCCAAAGGCATTACGCAGCTCCGAAGGCAGCTTTTTGACCAGCGCATCCATCTGTTCGGCAAGATTGCTATGAAATATTGGCGAGGCGGCCAGATCATCTTTGATAAGACGCCCAAGCTCCTGCAACGGATCATGGGCAGGCGATGTTTCATCTTTACGGATATTGCGCGGCGGTGTGCAGTCAATTTCAAGCTTTTCAATCCAGCAATCGCCGGTTTGCGCGGCTTTATCCTCAGCCTCGGCCAGTAACAGATCATGATCGCGGCGCATCTGCCACGCCAGTGCTGTCGTACCGGTCAGATGGAGACGAGCGACAAGCTGCTCGCTCATCGTCGTCTCACGTTTTGCTTCCAGCACCGCCTGCACAGACGCAATAACAGCCCGCCAGTCTTCACAGGCGGAGACATCCGCAGTCACCCGTTCAAACTGAGCGATTGAGGTCAGCCGTTCTTCTGTTTGCACGCTACCGCTGTCATCAATTGTGACCAGCGTTACGGATTTGGCACCGGCCTCATTAATGTCACGCCCCTG
>JAIRVW010000341.1 GCA_031253705.1 Brucellaceae bacterium | reverse complement strand
AATCTGCTGACGCAGTGCGAATTTGGTGCGGCTGTTGAAATAGTCCTGCGGGCTCATACCGGCCTGACGCAGCACAGCGTTAAACTGGTTGTTTGAGAAGCGGCCGCTGGAATCCTGAAAGGCCTGATCTTCACCGGTAAGGCGGGCGAGGTGATCTTTCGACATACCCAGACCCATCTGACGTGCCTGCTCATCCAGCAGAACGCCTGCAACCAGCTGACCGGTTACCTGTGAAGGAATGCCGAGCGCTTTTGCCTGATCGCGGGTCAGCTGCTGACGCAGCTGGTTGGAAACGGCAATCACCTGACGGTCATAGGCTAGACGGAATTCAGTCGGTGAAACAGACGAGCCGCCGGCTTCAAGGACAGCATTACTGCCAAAACCTTCACGGAACACATCTGCGATACCCCAGGCTGCAAAAGAGAGGACGAGAAGACCGAGGAAGAATTTCGAGATCCATGATTTGGATGCAGTGCGCAAGCTGTCAAGCATAGAAGTACCTTTGTGGAGTAAACTCACTTTGTTAAATAAGGGGATAGCCGCCGATGATAATGCAGTCAAACGGAAACCTGCCTTCTGAGTGCTAAGAACGAAAAGAATTGTGGCATTATTGCCGGTAAAGCCGTGTTGGGCGATGCGTTTGGGGATTTGCTTTCAGGTCTGAATTTGCTAGAGCGGTCACAATTCAGGGCACAAACCGGCTCTGCTATGCGGATAAAATCCTGCGGGCAGCGTCAAAGGCCGCTAACACATGCGGCTGAAATCATTGGTGAGGAGGGTGGAATGACCCCGGAAATACGTCCGCTTGTTGCGGGTAACTGGAAGATGAACGGCACCGGCGAACAGCTGGGAGAACTGCGCGCTATTGCTGCAAATCTCAGCACCGATATCGGCCGTAAATTTGATGTGGTGATCTGCGTTCCTTCCACTCTGATCTCGCGTGCAGCTGCAACACCGGAAACCGATGCTATCGGCGTTGGCGGTCAGGATTGCCATGCAGCAGAATCAGGCGCGCATACCGGCGATATTTCCGCAATTATGCTCAAAGAAGCAGGCGCAAGCCATGTGATCCTCGGCCATTCCGAGCGCCGCACAGATCATCATGAGACCAGTGAAGCCGTTCGCGCTAAAGTCGTGGCTGCGTGGAATGCCGGTCTGACAACGATTGTCTGCGTTGGTGAAACCGCTGAGCAGAAACAGGCGGATCAGACACTTGAGATTGTTGGTCAGCAGATCGCGGATTCGCTGCCGGAAGGTGTAACGCCGGAAAATACCGTTGTGGCCTATGAGCCTGTCTGGGCAATTGGCACCGGTCTAACGCCGACCGTTTCGGATGTACGTACAGTTCATGCTTTCATCCGCTCGAAGCTGATTGAGCGCTTTGGTGCCAAGGGCGCACATCTGCGTTTGCTCTATGGCGGTTCGGTCAAGCCGAATAATGCTGTTGAATTGCTTGGTGTGGCCGATGTCGATGGTGCGCTTGTCGGTGGTGCCAGCCTGAAGGCTACCGATTTCCTCGCAATTTGCGATGCCTATCGCGTGCTCTGAAACTGAATAAATATCAATCCCTTGCAAGCATTCAGTTGCAGGGGGTTGGATTGTCGGATAAATCCGTGTAGAAAGCCGTTTCTACTCTTATAAGAAAGCAGTCCGGAAACCCATGCAAACCGTTCTTATTGTTATACATCTCCTGATCGTTCTCGCACTTGTCGGCGTTGTGTTGATTCAGCGCTCGGAAGGTGGTGGTCTTGGTATTGGCGGTGGTTCCGGTTTCATGACAGCGCGCGGCGCGGCCAATGCGCTGACCCGTACAACTGCGCTGCTGGGTGCTGGTTTCTTCGCAACATCGCTGATCCTCGGCATTATGGCCATGCACAGCGAACGTCCGACAGATATTCTCAACCGTATTCCTGCGGCCTCCGGTTCGCAGACTGCGCCAGCAGGCGGCAACGGTATTCTGGATCAGCTCGGCGGCGGTACAACAACTGCACCTGAGAGCGCACCGGCAGAGCCTGCCGCTCCTGCAAGTCAGGTTCCGAGCTCCCAGTAAGGGCTGATTTTAAAGATGACAAAGAAAGCCTCCCTTGCGGAGGCTTTTTTTATTTTAAGACAATTGCAATAAAAGTGTTGCAGCCTTGCCATAGACGACAGGATTAGCTTGTGGGTAACATATTGCCCGTTGAGAGATGGGTGAGATTAGCCTATCAGCAAGCAACCTGTTTACACCTCATCTTCCGCATATCTTGATCAGATATGCACAAAAGAGTGTTCGAGAAAGCCCCATGATTTCATCGCGTGTTCTCATCGCCGGTTTTGCCGGTCTGTGCTTAAGTTTTTCAGCTTTGACCGGTCTGGCCTCGGCGCAGACAGCAACGGCTGAAGCGTCGACGGAAACAGCTGCGAAAGCTGTGAAGTCTGAAAAGAAAAAAGCGCCTGCTCAGAAGGCTGCTAAAGGCAAATACAATATTGATCCGAAATATCAGGCACAGACTGTTGCCTTCTCCGGTTATCCGGTCGGAACAATCGTTGTCGATCCGTCCAAATATTTCCTGTATCTGGTAGAAACACCAACCACTGCCCGCCGTTACGGCATTGCAGTTGGTAAAGTCGGTCTGCAGTTCAAAGGCAGCGGTACAATCAACGCCAAGCGCGAATGGCCGCGCTGGATTCCGACTGCAGATATGGTCAAGCGCAGCCCTGAACATTACGGCCGTTTTAAAAACGGTATGGATGGCGGCATGGGTAACCCGCTCGGTTCACGCGCGCTTTATCTGTTCCAGGGCAACAAAGACACCTATATCCGTATTCACGGTACTGTTCAGCCTTGGACAATCGGCAGCTCCGCTTCAAACGGCTGCTTCCGTATGACCAATGAAGATGTCATGGAACTCTATGACCGCGTAAACATGGGCGCGACTGTCGTCGTTCTCTGATAATATCTGATTTTTGCAGAAGCCGGCTTGTGCCGGCTTTTTGCGTTTTGTGATGTAAATTCAGTTTTACAAAAAGTTTTTCAGGATAAGCGAATAAGCAGTGGCAATTTGTTTGCCGAAGCACTATCTGTTTGCTCAGAGCTGCGGAGCTGATTTCCGTAGCGCGTTTTCAACGCAAGCTTTGTAATTTCAGCACTGTCGGGAAAATTCCTTACGGTGGTGTTGTTGCGTGAATTATGGGTTTTGCCAAAAAATCCTTCATGGATTTTACGGGTAAATGTTAAGAATAATGAAAAATCCGTTACGAAAGTCATTTTTTAGTGGCGGAATCAATAAGGAGAGTCTAACGACATAAGCCCAT
>JAIRVW010000255.1 GCA_031253705.1 Brucellaceae bacterium | reverse complement strand
ACGCGCGCCCGGATGATGCATTTAAGCGATCCGTATATGCGTGAGCGTCTCAGTGATTTTGATGATCTTGCCAATCGTCTGATGCGCCAGCTGATGGGGTATGACCCGAAAACGGCCGCAGAGCTGATGGCAAAGGATTCGATCATCGTTGCCCGTTCTATGGGCGCTGCGGAACTGCTGGATTATCCGCGTGAACGCGTGCGCGGTCTGGTGCTGGAAGATGGCGCAACCACCAGCCATGTGGTGATTGTTGCCCGTGCAATGGGTATTCCGGTGGTCGGGCAGGCCAAAGGTGTGGTGGCGCTTGCTGAAAATAATGATGCGATCATTATTGACGGTGAGGACGGACGGGTTCACCTGCGTCCGCAGACGGATGTTGAAGCAGCCTATGCGGAGAAAGTACGGTTCCGCGCCAAGCGGCAGGCTCTGTATCGCGAATTGCGTGAAACGCCGTCGGTCACCAAAGACGGTCAGTCCATTGCCCTGCTGATGAATGGCGGGCTGATTGTTGATCTGCCGCAGCTGAAAGAATCCGGTGCGGACGGTGTCGGTCTGTTCCGCACAGAGCTGCAATTTATGGTGGCTTCCACTTTCCCGCGCTCCGGTCAGCAGGAAAAACTCTATCGTGCCGTGCTGGAAGCGGCCGGTGATAAGCCGGTGACTTTCCGCACGCTGGATATCGGCGGAGATAAGGTGCTGCCATATTTCCGTTCCAACGCGCATGAAGAAAATCCGGCGATGGGCTGGCGGGCGATCCGTTTGGCGCTTGACCGGCCAGGCCTGATGCGTACCCAGTTGCGTGCGCTGCTGAAAGCGGCGGGCGGACGCGAATTGCGCATCATGCTGCCGATGGTGACGGAAGTGGCCGAGGTCAGGGCGACCCGTGAGATTATTGCGCGGGAAGTGAATTATCTGACGCGCTATGATTATCAGCCGCCGAGCAGTCTGAAGGTCGGGGCGATGATTGAGGTGCCGTCACTGCTCTGGCAGCTGGATGAGCTGATGAACGAGGTGGATTTCGCATCTGTGGGATCGAATGACCTGTTCCAGTTCATCATGGCGGTGGATCGCGGTAATGCGCAGATTGCGGATCGTTTTGACCAGTTGTCGCCGGCATTTTTGCGGGTCTTGCTGCAGATTGCCGAGGCGGGCAAACGCCATAATAAGCCTGTCACCCTTTGTGGTGAAATGGCAGGCAAGCCTTTGACAGCGATGATGCTGGTAGGGCTTGGTTTCCGCTCGATCTCGATGTCTGCGGCGGCGATTGGCCCTGTCAAAAACATGCTTTTGTCACTGGATGCGACAGCGTTAAAGAAAATGCTGAATGAACTGGTACACCGGCCGGATGCTAATGGTTCGATCCGTGAAAATCTGGTTCGTTTTGCAACCGAACAGGGCATTCCTCTGTAGAAGACGAATGTAAAAAGACCGCTGTTTTATGCAGCAAATTTCGCAATCAAACATTTCCGTTTGATTGCGAAATGCTTTATGGGTGCCCGTACCGGGCTGAAAACTGTATTTCAGACATGTTATTTTAGTATCAGGATTATCGCATGGTTGCGCTGCCGCAAGACAGAATGGATCAGTTGTTAAAGCGTTTTGTCATGCTTGAAGCGCAGATGGCGAATAATCCTTCGCCGGAAACCTATGTTAAACTGGCCTCTGAATATTCAGAGCTGGAAGAAGTGGCGCTGAAAATCCGCGAATTGCAGGCTGCACGGCAGGAGTTGAGTGATCTTGCTTCCATGCGCGATGATGCAGCCGGTGATGCGGAAATGCGGGCTTTGGCTGAAATGGAAATTCCGGAGACGGAAACCAAAATTGAAGCGCTGGAAGCCGAAGTTCAGATTTTGCTGCTGCCGAAAGATGCGGCGGATGAGAAAAACGCTATTCTGGAAATCCGTGCCGGAACCGGCGGTTCTGAGGCTGCTTTGTTCGGCGGTGACCTTTTCCGCATGTATGAACGCTATGCGGCTGATAAAGGCTGGCGCGTTGAAGTTGTCTCGGCCAGTGATGGTGATGCGGGCGGCTTTAAGGAAATTATCGCGACAATTTCCGGTAAGGGCGTATTTTCCAAGCTGAAATTTGAATCCGGCGTACATCGTGTGCAACGCGTGCCGGAAACAGAAGGCAGCGGCCGTATTCATACTTCGGCGGCAACGGTGGCTGTGCTGCCGGAAGCGGAAGATATTGATATTGAAATCCGCAATGAGGATATCCGTATTGATACGATGCGTGCGTCCGGTGCCGGTGGTCAGCACGTTAATACCACGGACTCGGCGGTGCGCATTACCCATATTCCGACAGGGATTATGGTGGTGCAGGCGGAAAAATCGCAGCACCAGAACCGTGCCCGTGCCATGCAGATTTTGCGTGCCCGTTTGTATGATATGGAACGCCAGCGTGCGGAGAATGAACGCTCAGAGGCGCGCCGTTCACAGGTTGGTTCGGGTGACCGTTCGGAACGTATCCGTACGTATAATTTCCCGCAGGGGCGCGTCACAGATCACCGTATCAATCTCACGCTCTACAAACTTGACCGTGTGATGATGGGTGAGCTGGACGAATTGGTGGATGCACTGATTTCTGATCATCAGACCGCATTACTGGCGGAATTGGGTGATAGCTGATCGCTGTTATGACAAAACCGGAAAATATCATAAACACGCTTGGCCAGCTTCTGGCTTCTGTGCGGCTTGAATTGCGTCAGGCCGAAATCGACGGCGCCGAACTGGATGCGCGCCTGCTGGTGCAGCATTATACCGGTGCGACGCTGACAGATTTTGTGACCCGCTCGGATACGCCGGTGACGGAGCCTGTGGTTGAGGCGGTACGCATTGCGGTACAGCGCAGACTGGCCGGTGAACCGGTACACCGAATCATCGGTGAGCGTGAATTTTATGGCCTGAGCTTTAAACTAAATGCCGATACGCTGGAGCCGCGTCCTGATACAGAGGCGCTGATCGGGCTGGTTCTGCCATTCTTACAAAAGAAAATTACTGAAAACGGCTTTGCTGATTTTCTGGATATGGGTACCGGTACCGGCGCCATTGCTGTGACGTTGCTGCACGAAATGCGTCAAGCGCGCGGTGTGGCAGTTGATATTGCTGCGGGCGCGGTTGAGGCAGCGCGGATCAATGCCGGACAGGCCGGCGTTTCTTCCCGTATAGCGGTGTTGCAAAGCGACTGGTTTGCTGCGGTTCGCGGA
>JAIRVW010000245.1 GCA_031253705.1 Brucellaceae bacterium | reverse complement strand
AGCCTTGCAAAGCGCCATCGGCACATCTGTTTAATTATATTGTTTTCAAGGTCTTGCTGATGTTCGCTATGAGAATGATTCATCGCGGAATGCAGTTTTTGCCTGATGGTGTTTTTCGGCATAAATTTGCAAAGAAAATAACAAGATTACGTTTTTTGCCATTGACGTGAAAAAAACTGCTGTTTAATCTCCCCTTATGGCTAAGAAAATTATTCTCGTGGTGGGTAAGCGTATGGGCAGGATGGTGTAACCATCCGGCGAAAGCTCCCATGCGCGAAACACAGGCTCCCTCAGGGGGCCTTTTTTATTATCTAAACACAACGAATAAAGCTAAACAGTACGGGACTTCCGGTGAAGATCAGGGAAGTAATCACCGGCACAGCAGACGGGACATCGAAAGACAATGAGTACAGATACAAGTGGCGCCACTGCCGCAGCACAAAATGAAACCGGTAAACGGGAAATGACCGGTGCGGAAATGGTTGTACAGGCGCTGATCGATCAGGGCGTGGAACATATTTTCGGCTATCCGGGCGGTGCGGTGCTTCCGATCTATGACGAGTTGTTTCAGCAGGATAAAGTCGAACATATTCTGGTGCGCCACGAGCAGGGCGCAGGCCATGCGGCGGAAGGCTATGCCCGCTCCACCGGCAAGGTCGGCGTTATGCTGGTAACCTCCGGCCCGGGTGCGACCAATGCGGTAACGCCGTTGCAGGATGCGCTGATGGATTCCATCCCGCTGGTTTGCATTACCGGACAGGTTCCGACCAGCCTCATTGGTACAGATGCGTTTCAGGAAGCAGATACCGTCGGCATTACCCGTCCTTGCACCAAGCATAACTGGCTGGTGAAGGATGTGAATGATCTGGCGCGCGTTCTGCACGAGGCATTCCATGTTGCGCGCACCGGTCGACCGGGTCCTGTTGTTATCGATATTCCAAAGAATATTCAGTTCGCCACCGGTATGTATACGCCACCGGCAACCAGCCCGCGCACCAGCTATAATCCGGTGCTGAACGGCGATCAGAGCGCTATCCGCACTGCTGTTGAACTGCTGGCTAATGCGAAGAAGCCGGTTATCTATTCCGGTGGCGGCGTTATCAATTCCGGCCTCGAAGCTTCGAAACTGCTGCGTGAACTGGTTGAGATCAGTGATTTCCCGATCACGTCGACATTGATGGGCTTGGGTGCTTATCCGGCATCGGGCAAGAACTGGCTTGGTATGCTCGGCATGCACGGCACATTCGAAGCCAATATGACCATGCATGAATGCGATGTCATGCTGTGCATCGGTGCGCGTTTTGATGACCGTATTACAGGCCGTCTTGATGCTTTCTCGCCGAATTCAAAGAAAATCCATATCGATATTGATCCGTCATCGATCAACAAGACCGTTCGCGTTGATGTGCCGATTATCGGTGATGTTGCGCATGTTCTGGAAGATATGGTGCGCCAGTACCGTGCCTCTGCCCAGCGTCCTGACAAGAAGGATATGAACGCATGGTGGCAGCAGATCAATAAATGGCGTGCGCGTAACTCGCTGGCTTATAAGCACAGCCGCGATGTGATTATGCCGCAATATGCGCTGGAACGTCTGCAGGAACTGACCAAAGACCGTAAAACCTATATTACGACGGAAGTTGGTCAGCACCAGATGTGGGCTGCGCAGTTTATGAAATTCGAGGAGCCGCATCACTGGATGACCTCCGGCGGTCTGGGTACTATGGGCTATGGTCTGCCTGCGGCTCTGGGCGTGCAGATTGCGCATCCGGATGCGCTGGTTATTGATATTGCCGGTGATGCTTCGGTACAGATGTGTATTCAGGAAATGTCCGCGGCCATTCAGCATAATGCGCCGATCAAGATTTTCATCCTGAACAACCAGTATATGGGCATGGTGCGCCAGTGGCAGCAGCTGTTGCACGGTAACCGTCTGTCGCATTCTTACACAGAAGCGATGCCGGACTTTGTTAAGCTGGCTGAAGCCTATGGCGGCACAGGTATCCGTTGCTCCAAGCCGGATGAACTGGATGATGCAATCATGAAAATGATTGAAACAGACGGGCCGGTGATTTTTGACTGTCACGTTGCCAATCTGGCGAACTGCTTCCCGATGATCCCTTCAGGCAAGGCACATAATGAGATGTTGTTGCCGGATGAAGCGACGGATGAAGCTGTTGCCAATGCCATTGACGCTAAAGACCGTCATCTCGTCTAATACCGGAACAAGGATATTCATTATGAACGCACAAAATGCAGCTTCCGGTTCAGCTTACTTTCTGACCGAAGAAACCCAGCTAGTTGAGACACATACACTATCGGTACTGGTTGATAACGAGCCGGGCGTTCTTGCACGTGTTATCGGCCTGTTTTCCGGTCGTGGTTACAATATTGAAAGCCTGACGGTTTCTGAAACCGAGCATGAAAAGCACCTGTCGCGTATTACTATTGTAACACGCGGCACCGCCAACGTGCTGGATCAGATTCGTCATTCGCTGGAGCGTATTGTTCCGGTGCATCGCGTGGTTGACCTGACCTATCATGCCCAGCAGCTTGGACATGAACGTCCGGTTGAGCGTGAGTTGGCACTGATTAAAGTGGTTGGCAAAGGCGATGACCGTGCAGAAATGCTGCGTCTGGCCGATGCTTTCAAAGCTAAGGTTGTGGATGCAACGGTCGAGCATTTCATTTTTGAAATTACCGGCAAAGGCGCGAAGATTGATCAGTTTATCGCGATTATGAAGCCGCTCGGCCTGATCGAAGTGTGCCGTACCGGTGTTGCAGCCATGATCCGTGGTGCTGAAGGCATGTAAGTCCTTTTGCAAATTGATTGAAAGCAACACCGCTGTTCTCATTAGAGACAGCGGTGTTGCTTTTTGTAATGTGAGATTTATCGAAGATGTTGCTGTCCTATGATGTCTTTATGGCGCTGGTGGTGTTTGCCTTTGTGACCTCCATCACACCGGGACCAAATAATCTGATGCTGCTGGCTTCCGGTGTGAATTTCGGCTTCCGGCGCACCATTCCGCATATGCTGGGGATCGGGGTAGGGTTTCTGTCATTGCTGCTCGGTGTCGGCTACGGGCTGGGTGCTGTGCTGGAAACCGCGCCGGCGCTGTATCTGGGGCTGAAATTTGCCGGTGGTGCCTATATGCTCTATCTGGCCTATAAGATCGCTACATCAACATCTGTCGGCAAAGTGAAGGATGAGGCGGCGCAGCCGATGCGCTTTATGCAGGCTTTGTTGTTTCAATGGGTGAACCCGAAAGCATGGGTAATGGCCGTGACAGCAATGGCGAGCTATACTGTTCATGATGCCTATGCGCTCTCGGTACTGCTGATTGGCGTTGTGTTTGCTGTTGTGAATGTGCCGAGTGTTTCCTCATGGGCAGCTTTCGGCAGTTTGCTGCGGCAATGGCTGGAAGATCCGGTGCGGCTCAAATGGTTCAATCTCACTATGGCGTTGCTGCTGGTTGTCAGCCTGTGGCCGATGCTGAAGTGATAAACCTTGCTCTTTCTGGACGAATCCGGTCAATGGAAGGCATGATGGCAGAGGCATAATGGAATTTTCACCGGAACAGGACAACGCGCTGCAGGCTGTGGCGCAATGGTTGGCTAAAGGCCGTTCACCGATTTTTCGCCTTTTTGGCTATGCGGGAACGGGTAAGACGACGCTTGCGCGCTATTTTGCCGAGCATGTGGATGGTGAGGTGCAGTTTGCGGCTTTCACCGGCAAGGCTGCACAGGTGCTACGCTCCAAAGGTGCAAGCAATGCCCGCACATTGCATTCGCTGATCTACCGCCCGAAAGGCGAAGAAGCGATTGAAGATGAAACAACCGGTAAGACCTCGATCTCGCCGACTTTTTCGCTCAACCGTCAAAGCCCTGTTGCCAAAGCTGCCCTGATTGTTGTTGATGAATGCTCGATGGTGGACGAGCAGCTTGGCCGCGATCTGATGACTTTCGGCACGCCTATTCTGGTGCTGGGTGATCCGGGGCAGTTGCCGCCGATCAGCGGTGGCGGTTTCTTTACCGAACACGAGCCGGATTATTTGCTGACAGAAATTCACCGTCAGGCACAGGACAACCCGATTATTCGTCTGGCGCTGGATGTGCGTGAAGGCCGTGAAATCCCTTATGGTGATTACGGTGCCGCACGTGTCATCAGCAAGGCGGAAGTTAATCAGGAACTGGTGCTGGATGCCGATCAGGTGCTTGTCGGCACCAACCGCACCCGTAAACGCTATAATCAGCGTCTGCGTGAGCTCAAAGGCTTTACGGCAGATTATCCGCAATCCGGTGACAAGCTGGTTTGCCTGCGCAATGATCCTGCCAAAGGCTTGCTCAACGGCTCGCTGTGGAAAGTGATGACCTCTTCCAAGGAAACCGTGAAGCCTGGTATTAATCTGCTGATCGCGCCGGAAGATGAAGAACCGGGGCGCGGCGTTGCCAAGATCAAGCTTCTGAAAGCGCAGTTTGAAGATCCGGATGCGGAAATTCCGTGGCAGACCAAAAAGCGCTTTGACGATTTTGACTATGGCTATGCGCTGACCACGCATAAAGCGCAGGGCTCGCAGTGGAATAATGTGGTATTGTTTGATGAGAGCTATGCGTTCCGCGATACGCGTGAACGCTGGCTCTATACGGCGATTACCCGTGCCGCGGAAAAACTAACAATCGTTCGCTAATATAGCAGGGAGTTCGGATCATGGTTGCAACTCTGTCGGTTAATCTCAATGCGGTGGCAATGCTGCGTAACCGCCGTGATCTGCCGTGGCCGAGTGTGACCGGACTGGGGCGCATTGCGCTTGATGCCGGAGCCTCCGGTCTGACTGTGCATCCGCGCCCTGATCAGCGCCATATCCGTTTTTCCGATCTGGCCGATATTCGCGCACTGATCGATGATGAGTTCCCTCAGGCTGAATTCAATATTGAGGGCTATCCGTCAGAAGAGTTTCTGGCACTGGTTGAGCAACACGAGCCTGAGCAGGTGACGCTGGTGCCGGATGATCCGGCACAGAATACCTCGGATCACGGCTGGGATTTTGCCAAACATAAAACAAGCTTAAGCGAAGTGACCAGACGTCTCAAATCACGCGGCATGCGTGTTTCGATGTTTGCTGATCCGACGCCGGATGGTCTTGAGATTGCGAAAGAGACCGGTACTGATCGCGTGGAGTTTTTCACAGGTCCTTATGGCGGTGCTTATGCTGATCCGAAAGCGCAGGCGCATGAACTGGCATTGCTGGAAAAGGCCGCGTTGAAAGCTGCAGAACTTGGTCTTGGCATTAATGCCGGACATGATCTGACGGTTGCCAATCTGCCTGCGCTGGTAAAAGTCATGCCGACTTTGAGCGAGGTTTCAATCGGTCATGGTCTGACTGCCGATGCGCTGGAATATGGCATGCGTCAGTCTGTACAGCGTTTTATCAAGGCGCTCGGCTGATTTTCTGTTTTTTGTTTTGATTCAATTTTGTCTTTTAAAGCATTGATTTAATTTAATTTCTGTCCTGATGAGCTATCTGAATTTGTTATGCCTCATCAGGGCAGATATGCATTGTTGTGCTATTGTTTTTATCCGGATTTAAGCATTTATATACGGCCTTTCCGGCGGTTTTCTTTATCTCCGGAACGTGATTATATTGAGAGTGAGATAAGTTTGTATCGATGTTCTGCGATGCGGCTGTCTCTGCTCACCCTGAATTAAAAGGTATTTTATGAATCAGGCGCAGCGTGAAGAAATTGCCAATCAGGATACGCCGGTTATTGCAGATGAGGAGCTTATTGATCCTCATAGTCATACAGGAAATCTGAAACTCCTGATGCTGGGTGCGCTCGGTGTTGTTTATGGTGATATCGGTACCAGCCCGATTTATGCTTTTCGTGAAGCGCTGCATGCCTCTCTGTCTGACGGCAATTTGTTGCGCGGAGAAATTCTCGGCGTGATCTCGCTGATCGTCTGGTCGCTGGCACTGATCGTGACCGTGAAATATGTGCTGTTTGTGCTGCGTGCGGATAATAACGGTGAGGGCGGTATTCTCTCTCTGATGGCGCTGGTGCGTTCCAGCTTTGCCAGCCGTCCGGATATTATTCTCGGGATCGGGATTATTGGCGCATCGCTGTTTTTCGGTGATGCGGTGATTACACCGGCAATTTCCGTGCTCTCCGCTGTGGAGGGGCTGGAAATTGTTGCGCCGCATATGACGCCTTATGTGGTGCCGATAACGATTACGATTTTGCTGGTGCTGTTCTTTGTACAGCGCCACGGCACAGGCCGAATGGCCAGTGTTTTCGGGCCGGTTATGATGGTCTGGTTTCTGGCGCTCGGCCTTACAGGTTTTATCCATATTTTTGATGATCCGGGTATTCTGGCAGGGCTTAATCCTTATTATGCTTTTGCCTTTCTGGGCGGCAATCCGGTTACGTCTTTTGCCACTGTCGGCGCGATCTTTCTGGCCGTGACCGGTGCGGAAGCGCTCTATGCTGATCTCGGCCATTTCGGCCGTAAGCCGATTGTGCGGGCATGGTTGTGGATTGTGTTCCCGAGCCTGATCCTGAATTATTTCGGACAGGGTGCGTTTATTCTTTCGCACAGTGCCGCAACCGGTGAAGCGGTGCAAAATCCGTTTTTTCAGATGATGCCGCAATGGGCGCTGTTGCCGATGGTGCTGCTGGCAACGATTGCCACAGTGATTGCCAGTCAGGCCGTGATTACCGGTACGTATTCGCTGGCGCGTCAGGCGGTGCAGCTGAATATTCTGCCAAGGCTTGAAGTGCTGCATACATCGGAAAC
>JAIRVW010000171.1 GCA_031253705.1 Brucellaceae bacterium | reverse complement strand
CAATGTGGGAAACAGAACCTGCGCCTGCCGGTTTCAACCTGTTTGCTATTCCGGGCGATGGTAAGAACAGCTACGAAATTCAGATCCCTTATGTTCTCGGCCTCATCACAACCCGCAGTCTGAGTACAGAACTGCCGGGCATCAATGATCTGGTTGAGATGGCTGAAAGACGTATCGAAAACGGTATCAAGGCTTCTGTTGATCTTGATCGTGTTCGTGCGAACCCGAATGATACTGAAGCCCGTACGAGCTTCAACACCAACTGGCAGGATCTCGGCTACGGCCTGCTGCTGAAGCGTTACCGCGATGATATTCAGAATGCGACCCCGCAGGAAATCCGCAAGGCTGCTGAAGATACCATCCCGAGCGTTGGCACTCTGTTTTGGTCGTTCCGCCTCATGGTGGCACTGGGCTTCTACTTCATTGCCTTCTTTGCTGTGGCCTTCGTTCTGGCCAGCATGCATCGCATTCACGAATATACCAACCGCACATTGCTTAAGATTGCCGTATTCTCCCTGCCGCTGCCATGGATTGCCATTGAAGCAGGCTGGATCGTTGCGGAATATGGCCGTCAGCCTTGGGCGATTGAAGGTGTGCTGCCGACATTCTATGCGGCATCCAATCTCACTATGACTGATCTGGTGATCAGCCTTGGTTTCTTCCTGACCGTCTACACAACACTGTTGTGCATCATGATCTGGCTGATGGTTCGTACCGTCAAGGCAGGTCCGAAAGAACCGGTACGTCCTGATGTCGAAGTGGCAGAGGATCCGGTCTTCGCGAAAATGCAGAACAACGGTTAATCAGGGATAAGGACCGGGATAATGACAAGTATTCCTTTAGATTATGAAACAATGCGCCTGATCTGGTGGTTGCTGCTCGGTGTTCTGCTGATCGGTTTTGCTATCATGGACGGCTTCGATCTCGGTGTCGGTGCTCTGCTGCCATTCGCGGCAAAAACCGATGAAGAACGCCGTATGCTGGTTAATCTGATCGGCCCGACATGGGAAGGCAATCAGGTCTGGCTGATCCTCGGTGGCGGTGCGATTTTCGCGGCATGGCCGGCACTCTATGCAGTATCTTTCTCCGGCTTCTATCTGGCGATGATCGCCATTCTGCTGGCGCTGATCCTGCGTCCTGTCGGCTTTAAATTCCGCAGCAAGGTGGAAAACACCACATGGCGTTCCGCATGGGACTGGGCATTGTTTATCGGCGGCTTCGTGCCTGCGCTGATTTTCGGTGTGGCTGTCGGTAATGTTCTGCTCGGTGTGCCGTTCCGTTTTGATGATGCCATGCGCATTTATTACGACGGTAACTTCTTCGGCCTGCTGACACCTTTTGCACTGCTCTGCGGTCTGGTCAGCCTGACCATGCTGGTTGCTCATGGTGCAACAGTAATCGTTGCCCGTGTTCCGGGTGTGGTTGGTGAACGTGCGCGCAGCTTCGGTAAGATCGCCGCTCTGCTTTCGATTGTGCTGTTTGCACTGGGTGGTGTGTGGCTGGCTTTCGGCATTAACGGCTATGTGGTGACTTCCGTACAGGATGTGGCCGGTCCGTCGAACCCGATGCTCAAAACAGTAACAACCGGCTCCGGTGTCTGGCTGGAAAATTACACCAAGCATAACTGGATGCTGCTTGCGCCTGTTCTCGGCTTTGCCGGTATGGCTCTGAGCTTCATCGCCTTGCATTGCCGCAAAGGCACACTGGCCTTCTTGTGCAGCAGTGCCGGTATCTTCGGGATTATCAGCACAGCGGGCGTATCACTGTTCCCGTTCCTGCTGCCAAGCTCGGTCATGCCGAATGTAAGCCTGACAGTATGGGATGCATCGTCCAGCCATCTGACTTTGTTCGTCATGCTGATTGCGACAGTTATCTTCCTGCCGCTCATCCTTCTCTATACCAGCTGGGTCTATAGCGTCATGCGCGGCCCGATTACTAAAGACAGTGTCGATAATACGCCTAATGCTTACTAAGCCTTTGAAGAGTAAAGAAAAAGGAACAACAATATGTGGTACTTTTCCTGGATCCTTGGATTGGGACTGGCCGCGTCCTTCGCAATTTTCAATGCCATGTGGTTTGAACTGCGCAACGACGTGCTGGTGCGCGCCCAGGCGTCTAAGCCGAAAATGAAACAGAAAGAACAGGCAGCTGCTGCCGGTAAAGGACAAACAGTATGACGGAGACTGCGGCAAGACATTATGCATCTCTTGCCGTACCCCGCTATACATCTTATCCGACTGCCGCGGACTTCTCTCCGGCAGTCGGGAAAGATCAGTATGAGGCGTGGGTACGGCGTTTGAGGCAGGGGGAACCGGTTTCTCTCTATCTTCACGTGCCTTATTGCCGTGACCTTTGCCACTATTGCGGCTGTCACGCTAAAATCGCACGGCGTGACACAGTGATTGAGGCCTATGCTGATATACTGATCCGTGAAATCCGTCAGGCAGGCCAATATCTGACCGAGCGCCCGAAAGCCGTGCATCTGCACTGGGGCGGCGGTACGCCGAGCATTCTCGGCGGTGAAGGCATTGGCCGTATCACAGAGGTTCTGCGCGAGCAGTTTGATTTTGCGGATGATATGGAGCATGCCATCGAGCTTGATCCGCGCAAAGTTGACAAGAAACTGTGCCGTGATCTGGCGCAGGTCGGTGTGAACCGCGCCAGCCTCGGTGTACAGGATCTCAATCCGCAAGTGCAGGAAGCAATCGGCCGTGTGCAGCCGATTGAGCAGGTCGAAGCCGCCGTGAATGCGCTCTGGCAGGTGGGGATCACCAGCCTGAATTTCGATCTGATTTACGGCCTGCCTTTGCAGACGGTCGCGACATTGCGCGAAACCTGTAAGCGTGTGGCAATGTTCCGTCCGAGCCGTATTGCCTGTTACGGTTATGCCCATTTGCCAGCGCGTCGTGCCAATCAGCGCCTGATTGATGTGAGCCTGCTGCCGGATGCGGATGCCCGTTATGAGCAGGCGCAGATCGTCGGCGAAACCTTCATGGCCATGGGCTATGAAGCAGTGGGTATTGATCATTATGCGCTGCCGGAAGATGCGCTGGCTGTGGCTGCAAAAGCAGGACAGTTGCGGCGTAATTTTCAGGGCTACACGGATGATGACTGCCCGACTTTGCTTGGTTTCGGGGCTTCGTCGATCTCGCAGTTCCGCGAAGGCTATACGCAGAATATTGCTGATATCGGGCAGTATAAAGCGGCGGTACTGTCTGAGCGTGCACCGGTTATCCGCGGTTATGCGTTTAATGATTCAGACCGGTTGCGGGCGCAGATCATTGAAAAGCTGATGTGCGATTTCCGTGTTGATCTGAATGAGGTGGCACCGGGTGCCAATTTCTCGGATGAACTGGCATTGCTGCGCCCGTTAAGCGCAGACGGTCTCGTCTCGGTGCAGGGGGCTGTGATGGTTATGTCGCCTGAACATCATTCTCTGGTGCGGCTGATTGCAGCTGTATTTGATGAGTTTCGCAGAGAATGTGCGCATAGTTTTAGTATGGCCGTATAAAACCGGCCGGGCTTTAGTATGGCCGTATAAAAAAAACGGCCGGGTTTTAGCATGGCCGTTCAAACCGGTTATGCAAAGAGCTTCGCATTGGCCGCGGGGGCGCGGGCGGATGCGGAGAGGGGCAGGAACTGCTGGCTGAAGGGGTAAGCTTCAGCGCGGAATTTGCCTGTTAGAGGCATCGCCTGATCAGCCACGGGGGCGCGGCGGATCAGTGCGGTGCCTTTTTCTTGTTGTTTCGGGGACTATTCAAAGCTCAGCGCCGTCCGCCAAATTTTGAATAGTCGAAATGACCGCCCCAATCACTGTGTGTATGATTGCCGACTGTCGTGCCGCCGGTTTGGCTGCCGATAAACCCGCTGGTTACATAAACGGCAAGCATGTCGGCAAAAGCCTGTTGTACTTTTCTGATTTCTACTTGATATCCCGCTTCTATTGCCCGTTCCGCGAGATATTTGAATTTATCCCGGGCGTCATCGACCGGGCCTTTATTGCCATAATCGCTTTTATATATTTGTCTGAGCGCAATTCTAAGCGTCTCAATTCTGTCATTAGGGGAACGTGTTACCGTTTCCCGTGGCTGTTCACTGGCTACCTTTTGCAGATAGTCAATTTCGCGCTTTAATGCTGGTGTCGGTGTGTTTGTTATCCGCGGATCAATTTCTAAAATATTGGGCAGCATAAAATAACCTTTTTAAAAAATGTTAACGGGATGTGGTTTGGGTAAAAATTCCTGACGTGAAATCTATATGGCGAGACACAAGGGATTATTCCTTGAATTTTACCAAGGTGAAAGCGCTACAAATTGGACGTATTTTAAGGGCACAAGACGGCAGTTTTCGCGTTTACCATCTTCCGTAATACTACCTCTTGCCGCATTGCTGACACCTGTCTGGCATGCGATAGCTGTTTGAACTGTTAAAAAAGTCTTAATTCTTGTATAATGGAGATAGCTTCACGGGCATTTCCCGCCTAAGAAGCAAAGCAGTTATGTCTGCACTTCTATGCAGACATCAGTCAGATTTAGTTAAGGATGGTGACAAAGAGTAATGTTGTTCAGACGCAGAGAACCCTTGAGCTACAGGGAGCGCCTTCGTACAATGATCTGGCCGCGCCGTTCCTTTTCACGCTCAATGCGTTATATGGGCAAACGTATTACCCGTATCACAGCCAGCCCGCATGCCGTTGCGGCCGGTCTGGCCGTTGGCGTATTTGCGGCGTTTACACCGTTTTTCGGCTTCCATCTCATTCTGGCGATTGTTCTCGCTTATCTGATCGCCGGTAATATTGCGGCCGCTGCGATCGGTACTGCGTTGGCTAATCCGCTGACAATTCCGTTTATCTGGGGCGGTACTTATGAAGTCGGCCGGATGATCGTTGATGAAAACGGCCATACCAAGGCACTGCCGCTGACCCGCATTCTGGAAAGCGAAATCTTCAGACAGATGAGCTTTGCAGAGCTCTGGCAGCCGATTTTGAAGCCGATGCTGTTCGGCTCGTTAGTGCTGGGACTTGGCTGTGCGCTCGCCGTCTATGTTGCAGCGCGCTGGGCAACTATCAGCTATCGCCATAAGCGCTTGCAGCGCCTCGTCCTCAAGAAATCACTTGCAGAACAGCAGGGCATTTCCCGATGATCATTGGTATCGGCAGCGATCTGATTGATATCCGCCGTATTGAAAAGACGCTTGCCCGTCACGGCAGCCGTTTCACCGAGCGGGTATTTACGGAAAAAGAACGTGCCAAGGCTGAGAGCCGTAAACGGCAGGCTGATACCTATGCCAAGCGTTTTGCGGCGAAAGAAGCCTGTTCCAAAGCGCTGGGTACCGGCCTGTCACATGGTGTTTTCTGGCGGGATATGGAAGTGATTAACCTGCCGTCAGGCAAGCCGACCATGCGCCTGACCAATGGCGCGGAAGTTCGCCTGCAATCCATGATGCCGGAGGGGATGAAACCCGTTGTGCATCTGAGTATTACGGATGAATATCCGATGGCGCAGGCCTTTGTGATTATTGAAGCCGTTCCGGCTTAAACGTAGAACCGCGCCCGTTCGTGATTACGGGCGCTTATTATCTCACAGCATTTTACGATATTGGATGAAGCCGGATTTGTCGGCGACACGGCCATAAAGCACCATGGCG
>JAIRVW010000112.1 GCA_031253705.1 Brucellaceae bacterium | reverse complement strand
GTGCGATGATCGCGATGTTACGCAATTGCATTGATTATCACTCTGAATAGGGGGTTGGGACGCCCAGGACAAAACCGAGTGAACGCCGCAGATAATGGGGCGCTCTTACAGGTTTTTCGCTAATTTTAAAAGGGGGAGAGCTGATTTTAGCATATCGCATATCTCATTGCTGCTGTGCAGTGACTGCATGAAACGCCATACGGGACTTAAAAGCATGAGAAAAAGGCCGGATTTTTCCGGCCTTTTTTGAATTTGGAGCGTATCCCGAAACGTGTGAAGCGGTTTTCGGATAAGATACGCGTAAAAAGCTAGAGCAATGTTCCGGTAAGGAAAATCACCGCAACGCTGAAATAGATCACCAGTCCCATGACGTCGACCAGTGTGGCAACAAAAGGGGCGGAAGCGCTTGCCGGATCAAGCCCCAGACGCTGGAGAATAAACGGCAGCATCGAACCGGTGAGCGAGCCGAACAGCACAATGCCGATCAGAGCCACGCCAATGGTAATGCCGATCAGTACCCAGTGTTCGCCGTAATCATAGAGGCCGGTTTTCTGCCAGATGGCGATACGGACAAAGCCGATCAGGCCGAGCATCGAGCCCAGCACAAAACCTGTCGGTATTTCGCGTAAGGCCACACGCCACCAGTCGCCCAGTTTCAGATCCTGCAGCGCGAGTGCGCGGATCAGCAAGGATGTGGCCTGCGAGCCGGAATTGCCGCCGGAACTCATGATCAGCGGAATGAACAGCGCGAGGACGATGGCCTTTTCCAGTTCCATTTCAAAATGCTGCATGGCACTGGCCGTCAGCATTTCACTCAGGAACAGGATGCAGAGCCAGCCGCCGCGCTTGCGCAGCATTTCAAAGAAGCCGATCTGCATATAAGGCTTGGTGAAAGCTTCCATACCACCGAATTTATAGGCGTCTTCCGACGTTTCTTCGGTCATGGCGTCGAGAACGTCATCCACGGTGACAATACCGATCAGATGATGCTGCTCATCCACAACAGGAATGGCCAGAAGGTCGTGCTTACGGAACAGGCGTGAGACTTCTTCCTGATCCATCAATGGCGGAATTGTCAGCGGCTCCTGATCACGGCCGACTTCGGCAATGCCGGCTTGCGGATTGGCGGTGATGAGACGGCGCAGAGAAACGACATGCTGCAAGATACGGGTGGCCGGATCTTCCACATAGATCGCATAGACGGTCTCGCGGGAGCGCTCGACCTGACGGATATGCGCAAGGGTCTGCTCAACGGTCCATGTGGTCGGCACAGAGATAAATTCTGTGGTCATCAGACCACCGGCCGTATCTGCCGGATAGCCCATCAGTTTTTTCAGATTGGCTTTGGTTTCCGCAGACAGGATTGCAAACAGACGGTTGCGTGACGGCCAGTCCATATCATGGAAAATATCGGTGGCACGGTCGGCAGACATGCCGTTGAGGATTTCTCCGGCATGGGTGCTGTCGAGACTGTCGATGATTTGCTCTGCATAATGCAGTTCCGGCTGATCGAGCAGCAAAACTGCCTGATCCGTTGAAATTGTGCGGAATAATGCAACCTGATCATCCAGATCAAGCTCATTGATCAGCTCAACGGCATCACCGGTGCGCATAAGAGTAACCTGCTCAAGCAGGGTGGTGAGTGCAAGATTAGTTGTATCGAGAGCTGCACCGGTGGTGCTGTCATTATTATTCATTGGTTTGCCTCTCTGTCGATCCGCCGTCATGGCAGACCGTGACAAACCAACCGCCCTCTGCGATCAGGTCAGGTCTGCCGATGACGGCATAAACAATCGACTGTGACTGTCGCTGGGCATAAGAGTGAAACTCCGGTTAAAATCAGACCAATCGGTCTTGTGGTGTTTTTGTGCTGTTGCGCGGGGGATGTCAACCCCGCTTGCATTAGCCGTGGCTGCTAAATGGTGCGACTGATTTTACCGGCCTGCAGAAGTTTTATCGGTGATCGGGTGCTCCATTATATGACTCAGGGGCAGTTTGAATTTGTTCCACATTATATAGCTGATTAATGACAGTAATCCCATCAGCGGCAATAAGGTTGCCATGGCGATAACCGGATCGCCCATAGAGGCGGAGAGCACCCCGCCAACCAGACCGCCGCCCATCTGGAAGAACCCCATTAAAGCTGATGCCGAACCGGCAATCTTCGGGAAAGGTGCCATGGCAGCCGTGGTCATTTGCGGGGTAAGGAAAGCAATCCCCATGACATAAAGACCCATCGGCAGCATAACCCGCAAATAGCTCGGGTCATAAATGCGCAGCATCACGGCAAGCAGAATACTGGCTGTGCAGGTGCAGAGCAGACCGATGCAGGACATATGAAATACGCTCAGACGCTGCATCAGCAGGCGGTAGATAATCCCGCCGGAGATATAAAATGCCGTTTGCAGCAACATACCCATGCCGAACTGGCTTGGTGACAGCCCCACGCGTGTCATGAGAATGAAGGGCATGATGGTGGCGGATGTATAAAGCGCGCCGGTCGCACCGGTGAGCACCAGACTGGAAAACAGAAAATGCGGGGTTTTCAGCAGGCTGATATAGGCTTTTGCCAGTGTTTTCGGGCGGGCACTGGAGGGATCGGGTTTGCCGGTCTCCTGCACAAACAGCAGCATCATGGTGATAACCGCTACGCCCTGCAGGATCATCACCAGAAAAATGGCGTGCCAGCCGAAGAATTCCAGCGTCAGCCCGCCAAGGGTGGGGCCGATGGCAGGGCCGACGGAGAGGACAATGCCGATCAGATTCATAACCCTTGCCGACTTGTCGCTGGTAAACAGATCACGGACAATCGCGCGGGACATGGTGACGCCGACCGCAGCGCCCACACCCTGTAACAGGCGTGCCAGCACCATCATCTCAATCGTCGGTGCCAGCAATGCCAGTACACTGGCCGCCAGATAGACTGACATGAACAGGATGGTGACCGGTTTACGGCCATAGCCGTCGGAGAGGGGGCCGCAGATCAGCTGGGCAAAGCAGAAGCCGCCGAAATAGGCGGTGAGTGTGAGTTTAACCGCGGATTCCGTGGTGCCGAAGGCGGTGACGATTTCCGGCATCGCAGGCGTGTATAGCGACATCGCCAACGGGCCGATTGCGGAGAGAAAGCCACCGATAATACCGACACGGCGTTCGGACATGATGACCAGAGGAGAGGCTTTTTCGCGGGAATCGGGCATAGCATTATGCTTTATGGTTGGGTAATCAGAGCAAACCTGCTCTGAAAACGGGCAGGCGGATCAGTTTTTCTTGTTTTCCTGATTGATCTGCCGGAGATGGGCGCGGACAGTGATCAGATTAGCCATGAAGCTCTGCCACTCCTGCGGCGGCAAAGCTTTGGACACATCCGCGATCGCCTCTCTGGCAATGCGTTTTAACTCATCCAGAACCGGCACCGCAGAATCATTGAGAAAGATCAGTTTGGCGCGGCGGTCATCAGGATCGGCTTCACGGCGCAGAAGATTGCGGTTTTCCAGCCTGTCGAGATAGCCGGACAGGGTCATAGCCTCAATATTCATGCTCTCGGCCAGAGCGATCTGGCGGGCAGGCTGATAACGCGCCACATGGACTAATGTCCGTGCTTCAAAAGCTGTCAGCTCAAGACCTGCGGCAATAATTTTGCGCTCGCGCTCAAGGCCGAAAAGCCGGCTGATGTCATAGACCAGAAAGCCGAAACTGTCGGGGTCGTAGGATTTGCCTGAAAACATAATAAGGTTTCCTTATAATAAGATTTTCTTACTATTTATTTTGAAGTCGGTCAATTATCCGTATAAATCACTTGTGGCGGATAAGCGGGCTGCTTAAATGTTTGAAATGTAATTATGTAGACCGGAGACCATGACCTATGCCGCAGGATATTCAGATGACGCCCGCATATGAAGCACTCAGCGAATGGGGCGGCCCGCTTGGCCTGCCGGATTTCAGCAAATTTACCGATGCGGACTTCAAAGCGGCGTTCGATATTGCACTGGAAAAAGACTGGGCGGATGTTGAAGCCGTTTTGCAAAATCCTGCTGCCCCGACAATTGAAAATACGCTGAAAGCCTTGCAGCTTTCCGGCCGTGATCTTTCACACATTGCTTCAATATTCTGGATGCGCGCCGGTGCGCATACCAATGAAGATATTCAGGCGCTGGAGCGTGAAGTCGCGCCGAAAATGTCCCGTCACCATTCGCGTATCATGATGAATGAAGCGCTGTTTGCCAGAATTGATGCTCTCTATCAGAACCGCGATAATCTCGGGCTGGATACGGAAACGCGGCGCGTGCTGGAAAAGAGCTGGAAAGGTTTTGTGCGCAACGGCGCCAAACTGAATGCGCAGGATAAAGCACGGCTGGCTGATATTAATGAAAAGCTTGCCGGTCTTGGTGCTGGTTTCGGCCAGAATGTGCTGAAAGATGAAGCATCATGGGCTTTGTTTATTACTGATGAGGCAGAGCTTGCCGGTTT
>JAIRVW010000098.1 GCA_031253705.1 Brucellaceae bacterium | reverse complement strand
CGAGGCCGACGACGATGAAATCGACGCGTTCGATCATGTAGTCCAAAAGCGATGTGCCGTCCGCGATGATGATGCGCTCGGCGGAGGAGTGCGAGATGTCGCGTTCGTGCCAGAGCGCCACATTTTCCAGCGCCGTCATATTCGGGATCAAGTGAAAGGACTGAAACACAATACCGATATTGCGACCACGAAAGGCTGCCGCCTGATCCTCGCTCATCCGGTCAATCCGCTCACCGCTGATCAGCACTTTGCCGCTGTCTACTTTTTCAAGTCCTGCCAGCACCATCAGCAAGGTCGACTTTCCGGAGCCGGACGGCCCCACGATACCGACAGATTCACCGCTTGCGATTGTCAGGGAAATATCATTGAGGACATGAACGCGGGAAGCATTGCTTCCCAAAGTCAGATCAATATTTTCAAGCGTAATACCGGATTGGTGAGGCTGCATAGTCACGTCATTTCCCTGATAAATGGCGGAGGCCTTGAAGGCAGATTGTTTTCTATCTGGGGTCGCATAAGAAGAATGTACAGGGCAACGGCACAAATACTGCTCATCCTGCAACAGTTTTGGCACTTGTAAGCCGCAGAATATTCGCCATATGCAGATGACAGGCTTCGGACAGGATCACAAAGAAATGGCACTGCGCTTTATACATCTTACAGGCATGGCATTGGTGCTGGCGCTCTCAATGGCAATCTCACCGGCACTCTTATCATCAGCAAGCGCACAGGAACCTGCAGCTGATACTGTGCAGATTGTCGGCTTTGGTGACAGTCTGATGGCCGGATATCAGCTGGCGCAAACCGACGGTTTTACCGCACAATTGCAGGCAGCCCTGACAGAAGCCGGTTATAAAGCCACTGTCGCCAATGCCGGTGTATCGGGCGACACAACCAGCGGCGGGCTGGCACGCCTCGACTGGTCGGTGCCGGATGAAACACAACTGGTTATTCTCGAACTCGGCGCCAATGACGCTCTGCGCGGCATCTCTCCGGAACTGACCGAAAAGAACCTCGACCAGATGCTGGCACGCCTGCAGGAACGCGGGATTCCGGTTTTGCTCGCCGGTATGATTGCACCACCGAATATGGGGGCAGATTATGCCGCGCAATTTAACCCGATCTATCAGAAGCTCGCAGACAAATATCAGGTCAGACTTTACCCGTTTTTTCTGAACGATGTTGCTGCTGATAAATCACTGTTACTGGAAGACGGAATGCACCCGAATCCGCAAGGTGTGAAAGTCATGGTGACCAATATTTTGCCAGAGGTGAAGGCCATGCTCGATCAGGAATCAATTGATCTCAACTGACCCTGATGGCCGGTCAGGCGTGCACAGGGGATTCATCTTCCTGACACAATCCATATGCTACTTATGCAATGCGTCATACATGATCTGGTAAAAACCTGCAGAAATTTATACGAATGAATAAACTTCTGCGACTTGTCTTATAAAGTACTTGTACTCCGGCCAGATCAGTGTTTCGCTGTGATGAAAGCTTTATAGCCTGCTTCGTTTTGCTCGCTCTATTGCTGCTGCAAGCCAGACCGCAAGCCAATGGTGCTGGTCTTGTAAAACCATAGTCAGAGACCATATCCCATTGAGGAGGATGCTATGCCGCGCCTTTTCACTGCCCTTGAAATCTCCCGCGACGCCGCAATGTCCCTGTCTTTATTGCGTGGCGGACTGATCGGCCCCAAAGGGTCTGTTCGCTGGATTGATCCGGAAAATTACCACATCACATTACGGTTTATCGGCGATGTCGAAGGCCATGTCGCCGACGAGATTGTCCATGCCCTTGACCGGATTGACCGGCAGAGCTTCACACTGCAGCTGGCAGGCGTTGATGTTTTCGGCAGTAAAAAACCTCATAGTATCTATGCAGGCGTTGCCCCCTCTCCTGATCTGCTGGCTTTGCAGGCGGAAATGGAACGCATTTGTCAGAGATTGCGCCTGCCGCCTGACCCGCGCAAGTTTACGCCGCATGTCACGCTGGCACGCCTGAAGGGTCTGCCGGATATGCAGATTGCCCGCTACCTCTCCGAGCGCGGTAATTTCACCACGCTGCCGTTTAACGTCACGCGTTTTGTGCTGATGTCCTCCAAGGAATCTACCGGCGGCGGGCCTTATGTCACGGAAGAAGTCTGGCCGTTGCGCAGCACGGCCTATAATGCAGGCTTTGACAGCGGCCATGATGCGCCGCTGCACAATTCTTTTTAAAAAGCGCCAAGCCGGTCAGCTAATGCCACATCAGAATTGATCGTCCAGCGCCGCATTATTACATTTGATCGGCTAGCGCCTCAGCTGCTTCCCGCACCATCGTGTAAACCCGCTGGAAGTCGGCAGTACCGCCATAATACGGATCGGGGATTTCCTCTCCCCGATCAGCACTGTCACTTTCAAACCCGTCACGGGCGATTGCGGTGAACAGGCCTGTAACAGCCGGACTGCCTGCCGGTGCAAGGCGGTTGATTGTCATCAGGTTATTCTGATCCATACCTAAAATCAGATTGAACCGGCTGAAATCCTCATCACTCAGCTGACGGCAGCGCTGCGCGGAAATATCAATACCGTGTTGCGCGGCAATCGCGATTGAGCGGTCGTCCGGCGCCTCACCGGTATGATACCCGTTGGTGCCTGCGGAATCGATCAGGAATTCACGCTGCGGAAAACGCTCCTGCAACACAGAGCGCATGACACCTTCAGCGAGCGGAGAACGGCAGATATTACCAAGACAAATGAAAAGTATTGAAAACGGCTGCTGCATGATGTCCCCCGGCACTCAGAATAGGAAAACACGCATACAAACATGTTTTCAGTCTATGTGATCATCAGATCAGAATTCGCTCTGACACAGGCTTAAAATAGAAAGCGTCACATGAACTGAAACTGTACAAAACACAAGATACGGCAATTATTTTCGTTCTTACGATAAGTTCTGCACAGCAGAGAGTGACAGAAATACAATACAAAAAGAGCATTATGCTATAGAGTGAACAGGTCTGCGCCGCTTGTTCAGGAGCCTGTTTATGTCACGCACACCGCTTTCCCGTGAGGAAATTGCCACCGCATTATCAACGCTGACCGGCTGGGACTTGTCGGAAGATCAGCGTTCCATCCGCAAAGATTTCAGGTTCCGCGATTTCAACGCTGCTTTTGCATTTATGACCCGTATTGCCATGGCTGCCGAAAAACTCGACCATCATCCGGAATGGTCAAATGTCTATAATAAGGTTGAAATCACTCTCACCACCCATTCGGCCAAAGGGCTGACAGCGCTGGATATACGCATGGCGCAACTTATCAATGATTATGCCGGCTGAGCGGCTTTCAGCACCGTCAGATCAGCGCGTATCTTGTAATCCCCCTCAGGCTGCACCATCTTTTCCTCAATGAGGTTTTGCTATGGACGATGTTAAAATTGATGAAATTCTGCAGCCGGGCTCCGAGCGCGAACAGGAAAGCCGCGCCCGCCGTGTGCGTAAAAATTTCTGGAAAACCCTGAAAAAAGCAGCAGGCCGTGTGCCTTTCACCGAAGATCTGGTCGCCGCTTATTATTGTGCACTTGATCCCCGTACACCACGTCGTGTGCGGGCAATTCTGCTCGCCGCACTGGCTTATTTCGTGCTGCCTTTCGATTTTGTACCTGACATGCTTGTCGGTATCGGTTTTACCGATGATATGGCTGTATTGATGGCAGCGCTGGCAGCCGTGCGCAATCATATTACACCGGCGCACTATGCTGCCGCACAGCAATCACTGCGCCAGTATCCTGATATGGAAGCGAACAAAAACTAAGCATCCGGCCGGTAACACCAATTGCTCTGTGACTGATTTCAGCGAATGCAGAATCAACGGCCCTACGGACAAATTATCGCCGTTTTCCTGATGCTGAAGTCGCGGTTACGGGCAGTTGAGTGAGAAATTCTTCATATTCGACAGAAAATTGACTCTTTTGCTCCAAAACTTCACGGTTTGGTAACCCAGATTAAGTCAAATTAAGACAAACAAACGGGACGTGCCCTGACAGGCGTGTTTCCCGGATTTTGAGTTTGAAGCAAAACGAAAGAGAACCGGTAGGACCTATGCTTGGAAAATCGATCGTCGCGGCTTCTGTGTTCACAATGGCTATGGCAGGCAGTGCGCTTGCCCAGTCGCCGAGCCAGATCAGCCAGTTCAACGCCTGGGGCGCGTATAGCTATCAGTCGGGCAACGGTAAAGTATGCTATGTCCTGTCTGTCCCGACCCAGAAGCAGCCTGCTTCCGTTGATCACGGAGATAATTTCTTCCTCGTCAGTCAGAAGCCTGGTCAGAATGTATCTTTTGAACCGCAATTTATGGCCGGTTATGAGCTGCAGGCCAATTCCAAGGTGACTGTCACCATCGGCAATGCGCGTTTTACCATGTTCACCAATGGTAAATCCGGCTGGATGGAAAATGCTGCGGAAGAGCCAAAACTGATTGCTGCAATGCGCGGCGGTTCGGACATGGTCATCAGTGCCGCATCAAAACGCGGTACAAAAACCAGCTACACCTATTCGCTGAAAGGCATTTCAGCAGCACTCGCTGCTATTCAAAAGTGCCGCTAAAGCGGGCAGGTCAGAAGTGCCGCTGACGCGGGCTGGTCAGAAGCATACAGATACCAATCTGAAAAGTTTAAAAGCCGGATTTATGTCCGGCTTTTTTGCATTCTTTTATACATTCCGGCGGTGTTTACCAAAAACACGCAAAGAAGAGCTCTTGATAAAAGCGTGACGTAGCGCCATTTCCATGCTATGAGGCCGCACTTCAGGGCATTCTTGCGGATACAACGCGAAAATCAGCCCCCTTTAAATCATGCAACAGTGCCGCTTTATCAGTCATAAATCAGGATTTTATCCTTCTGATGCGGCCGTGCAATTGTGAGCCTTAAGTAAAACCGATGTCTATTTCTTATGACCTTACCACGCCTCAGACCCGCGATGCTCTGGCAGCCAATGCCCGTGCGATGCTGGCACCAAAGCCGTCTCTGATCGGGCTTTCCCGTGAGGAACTGGGTGAGGCCTTGCTGGAAATCGGCATTCCGGCCAAACAGATTAAAATGCGCGTTGCGCAGCTCTGGCACTGGCTCTATGTGCGCGGCGTCTCGGATTTTGCCGATATGGCGAATATCTCCAAAGACCTGCGCAGCGCCCTGACCGAGCATTTCACCATTGCCCGTCCGGAGGTCGTGGAAGAGCAGATCTCCACCGACGGTACGCGCAAATGGCTGTTCCGCTTTCCGCCGCGCGGTGCCGGACGCCCTGTTGAAATCGAATGCGTGTATATTCCTGAAGAAGGCCGCGGCACGCTGTGTATTTCTTCTCAGGTCGGCTGCACCCTCACTTGTTCTTTCTGTCATACCGGCACACAGAAACTGGTACGCAATCTGACTTCAGAAGAAATTCTCTCCCAGCTTCTCACTGCCCGTGACCGGCTCGGCGACTTTCCTGAAACCAATACACCCGATGGTGCCATTGTGCCTGCAGAAGGCCGCAAGGTAACCAATATCGTAATGATGGGGATGGGCGAGCCGCTTTATAATTTTGACAATGTCAAAAAAGCTCTGCTGATTGCCTCGGACGGTGACGGTCTGTCACTGTCGAAGCGCCGTATCACACTGTCCACTTCCGGTGTTGTGCCGGAAATTTACCGCACAGGCGAAGAAATCGGCGTAATGCTGGCGATCTCGCTCCATGCGGTGCGCGATGATCTGCGCGATATGCTGGTACCGATCAATAAGAAATATCCGCTGGAAGAGCTGATCAAAGCCTGCCGCGCCTATCCGGGTCTGTCCAATGCCAAGCGCATCACCTTTGAATATGTGATGCTCAAAGACGTCAATGACAGCCTCGAAGATGCCAAGAAGCTGGTACAGCTGCTCAAAGGTATTCCGGCCAAGATCAATCTCATTCCGTTCAATCCGTGGCCGGGCACCAACTACCAGTGCTCCGACTGGGAACAGATTGAGCGTTTCGCCGATTATGTGAATGCAGCGGGCTATGCCTCGCCGATCCGCACACCGCGCGGCCGCGATATTCTTGCTGCCTGCGGTCAGCTGAAATCGGAATCCGAGCGCATGCGCAAGACCGATCGTCTGGCGCTGGAAGCTATGATGATTGCTAATCACGGCGAAGACTAAAATGAACAGCAGCCTGCAACTGATCGGCCGGTTCACAGTCATTGTTTTTGGCTATGGCTGTGCCGTTCTGGCTGCAGGTTTGTTGCTCAATATATTGCTTTTGGCGACCATCGGCTTTCTGCCGGATATTATCAATGACGGTTTTGAATATGGTTTCGGGGCAGGGCTGCTCGTTGCCACGCCGTTCATGGCCATCATTATCAGCTATCTCGCCTTCTGGCCTGCACTCATCCTGATCGCTGCCGGCGAATATTTCAACAAGCGCGACAGCCTGTTTTATTGTCTGGGCGGCATGGCTGCCGGTATTGTGCTTTTCGTTGCAGGCTTTGAGCCGGATGTAAACAATACCGATGAAGCAATGATGCTGATGAGCATTGCTGCCGCAGGTATCACCGGCGGCTTTGTCTACTGGCTGGTATCCGGGCGCTGGACCAATATGGTTTCCGGCAAGAAGACACCGGAAACCAAATAAATCCCTGCAATCATTTCCCCTCTGCCAGCAAAATTTTCAGCGCAAAAACCGAGAAAACACTGGCAAAGACATAATCCACCCAGCGTGTCACAGTCGGATTCTTCTTCAAAAGCCCTGCAAATTTATCTGCCGCCAAAATCATCGGCACCACCACCGGCAATGCCAGCGGAATAAAGGACAGGCCGAGGAAAAACAATTTGCCCGGTGCATGCGGATCATGCGCGGAGACGAATTGCGGCAGGAATGTCATGTTGAACAGGATGATCTTCGGGTTCAGCAGATTGATCCCCAAGCCTGTCGCCCAGTTCTGAAAGAGTGTGTGTTTTTTACCGCTGCCCTTTTCCGGTGAGAAAGCAGAGCCTTTGCGGATCGCCTGTATTGCCAGCCAGACCAGATAGCCTGCACCGACAACTTTCAGTACCCAGAAAGCACCTGGCGACGCGATAATCAGCGCAGACAGGCCAATAGCCACCATTGTGGTATGAATAACAATGCCACTGGATGCACCGGCCAGACAGGCGAAGCCGGCAGCACGCCCTTCAGACAAAGCGCGTCCGACAAATAATGTCATATCGGGACCCGGTGTGATCGACAGGATAAATGTCGCAATCGCGAACTGAACCAAGACCGGCCAGTCCGGAATAAACGTCAGAGAATTTAAGAATGACATGCATGTGCCCCGAAGAGATTATATAGGCGGTTCCAACGGTTCAACAGGAACCGGAACCGCTCTGAGTTTGGCCAAACTAACGCAGATATTTATTCTCTGAAACCGGTTTCATGCTTAGCCGCGTAAATTTTCACTTCATACCAACTTCTACAATAAGACGGCTTGCTTCACTTTATTGAGATGATAAAAGAAAAGGCAGAATTTATCTCCGCTGCGATGCGGTAAACTCTCAGATGCCGTACCGGCACGTACTGGAAGCATAAAATGAACAACTGGAAAGACGTTAAAAAAGTCGTGCTCGCTTATTCCGGCGGCCTCGATACTTCTATCATTCTGAAATGGCTGCAGACCGAGCTCGGCGCTGAAGTTGTGACTTTCACCGCTGACCTTGGTCAGGGTGAAGAACTCGAACCGGCACGCAAAAAAGCTGAAATGCTCGGCATCAAAGAAATCTTCATTGAAGATGTGCGTGAAGAATTCGTCCGCGACTTCGTTTTCCCGATGTTCCGCGCCAATGCAGTTTATGAAGGCGTCTATCTGCTCGGCACCTCGATTGCCCGTCCGCTGATCTCCAAGCATCTCATCGAAATCGCCAAGAAAACCGGCGCCGATGCGATTGCACATGGTGCAACCGGCAAGGGTAACGATCAGGTTCGTTTTGAACTCTCCGCCTATGCGCTCAATCCGGACATCAAGATCATCGCTCCTTGGCGCGACTGGACATTCAAGAGCCGTACAGACCTGCTCGACTTTGCCGAGAAGCACCAAATCCCTGTAGCAAAAGACAAGATGGGCGAAGCACCATTCTCCGTCGATGCGAACCTGCTGCACTCTTCTTCCGAAGGTAAAGTGCTGGAAGATCCTGCAGTTGAAGCACCTGAATATGTGCATATGCGCACGATTTCGCCGGAAGCTGCGCCGGACAAAGCCACCATCATCAAGATCGGTTTTGAGCGAGGCGATGCGGTTTCGATCAATGGCGTGCGTATGTCGCCTGCGACCCTGCTGGCTGCACTCAACGACTATGGTCGCGACAATGGTATCGGCCGTCTTGACCTCGTTGAAAACCGTTTCGTCGGCATGAAGTCCCGCGGCGTTTATGAAACACCTGGTGGCACAATCCTGCTGGCAGCACATCGCGCGATTGAAAGCATTACGCTGGATCGCGGTGCAGCACATCTTAAAGATGAGCTGATGCCACGCTATGCGGAACTGATCTATTACGGCTTCTGGTTCTCGCCGGAACGTGAAATGCTGCAGGCTGCAATCGACCACAGCCAGCGTCATGTTGAAGGCGAAGTGACACTCAAGCTCTATAAGGGCAATGTGATTGTGACCGGCCGTGAGAGCGATAAGTCGCTTTATTCCGACAAGCTGGTGACATTTGAAGATGATCACGGCGCTTATGACCAGAAAGATGCTGCGGGCTTCATCAAGCTCAATGCACTGCGTCTGCGTACACTGGCAGCCCGCAACCGCGGCTAAGCAAGCCAGTTAAACACTGAAACAATGAAAACAGCCGGAGCAATCCGGCTGTTTTTTATTTATCTTGTTCAGATCAAAAGCGCGGCGTTGGATTTTGGTTATGGCGTGGCGAAAATGGTGATTTTCGAGAACCGGAGCGGAATGTACCCTTGCATAATCCCTTCATCATTCGATGAAGGATAAGATTATGCAATTCCTAGAATCACGGCATCCTTTACGCGCCAATAGGCGCGTGGTGCCGTGTGTACATGAGCACCGGCTCACAGGAAATTGCCATTTGCAGACCGCCAGAGCCGAAATCCTAGTGGACAGCGAGAAAGACGGCACTGTAGTGGAGGCTCGCTCCGGCAACGACGAAGCCGTGCCAGATGGCGTTCTGGAAGCGCAGACGCTCCCAGACATGAAAGATAACGCCGAGCGAATAGATAATCCCGCCGGCAGCAATCAGCACCACGACTTGCAGGGACAGGAACTGCAGTAACTGATCATAGATCAGCACACCGCTCCAGCCGAGTGCGAGATAGAGCAGGATTGCCAGCCGGTCGAAACGGCCGGGCATGGTCAGTTTCAGCGCAATGCCGCAAAATGCAATCAGCCAGACTAAACTCAAATGCCAACCGGCTCCCTCACCCATTTTCATGATGAAGGGTGTATAGGTTCCAGCGATCAGCACATAGATCATGGAATGATCAAAACGACGCAGAAACTGCTTCACCGGAGAAACCGGCCAGATATTGTAAATTGCTGAAATCGATAGCGCTGCCACAAGGCTCAGCACATAAATCAGGGCGGAAATATAAATCACCGGCGAAATCTGCCCTGCCAGATACCACAGCATCACAGCTGCGCCGCCAACGGCCAGCGCAACGCCAACCACATGGACAATACCGTCTGCCCAGAGTTCCGCCTTGTCATAAAGACGCGCAACGGAGGCTTCTGCTTTTTGTAAAATCTGGTTCATATCAGCCGTCCGGACACTGTCAGGTGGTTATAAAAAGCGGGGTCAAAATAAGTATGCGCCACAATGATTATAGATTCATGACGATAAAATGACCGTAATACAAAACCGTATCATCACGACAGCCAGAATAAGAAAACGCCCGCATCCAACAGGAAACGGGCGTTATTATAGTCAAAAAACCGGATAAATCAGCGCTGAGAAAATTCGCGCTTATTCACATGAATGCGGGCAGATTTTCCGGCTTTCGCAACGGACTGCGTGGTCATCGGATCTGTCTGGGCAACATCAACAGCGCTCTTGGTGGCGGCCGCTGTGGCAGCATTGGCTGCTGCGGTTGTTTTTCCCGGTTCAATAAAAGCCGTGCGCACGGAATTCGGACCAGTACGCAATCCGGTTTCTTCCAGAAGACCTTTGCGCTTGGCATCATAATAATAGCCCTGCGCGTAGAATCTTACGGCCTGCGTTTCATTGCCGCCTGCAACCTTATAGGCACCGGCAAGATATTTCACCGCATAACGTAAGTTCGTATTGGCATTGAGCAGTCCCTGCGGGCTGCCCTGATAGCCCATACCGCGTGCGGTGGCATGGCTGATCTGCATCAGACCGAAATAAGGACCGTTGCGCGCAGCCGGATTATAACGGCTCTCACGCTGCACAACACGGTGTACCAGACGTTCCGGCACCTGATAGGCCGCCGCATATTGTCCGATCAGATTATGCAGCTCCGGTTTGCTGTTGGCGGCAATATCTGCGCGTTCTTCAACCAGATGATTGGCAGTTCCCGATTTGGTGACGCCGGTATATTTGACTTCGCCCGCAACATTATGTGCGTCCGTCGCAAGAGACGGTGTGGCGGTTGCCAGCAAGGCTTCCGTCGCGGTCTGGCGGAACATTGGCAGCGGCACAGCTGCCGGTAAAACAGGATCGGAAGCTTCCGTAGTGGTCAGTGCGGCGACCTGTGTCTGGCTTCCTGCAGCTTCTGCAGCATAAGCGGATGGTGCAATTGTTGCACCTTTGGCGCTACCGTCCGGATTAGCGGTTCCGGCGACAACGACCGGTGTATTCACGGCTTTCGCCATATCGGCGACAGCAGCATCAACGGCCTGTGTTGAGCCGGATGCATTCGCTGTTTTAGGTCCGTTGGTGGTGGTGCAGGCAGAAAGCGCAACAGCACCGGAAAGCAGGAGAACAGAACGAAGTGCCAGAACAGACATCCGCATCAGGCACCCAATTCGTTGTTGAGACGTTTTTCGAGTTCGACCAGATCTTCCGGCAATGGCAGACCGCTGGCTCTCATCGCATTGAGCTTCTCACGAATGGACTCGGCCAGTTCGTGTGTGTCTTCCGGCTGGTTGACCATCTGCTCAAATAACAAAGCGATTTCCGCCTTGATCTCTTCGAATGCCATCGGGCGATCCTTTTTGTTGTCTCCGTTCGCAGACAGAACAGGCTGTCTCTTACAAACGTAAGAAGCGGCACAACAGAGCGCATTGATTAAACGCAAGCCTGAAAATGTATCGCTTATGCAGTAAAAATCGTCACAAAGTCCCGAAGAATGAGGACTCTGTCTCATGGTTGATTAAATATTTACAGAGATTCCGCCCATGAGACCAGCCTGAAAATGCAGCAAATGCTAAAACGGTCAGACAACTTTTGTTGTCAAATGTCCGATAGCGTCAACACCGCCCTCCAGCACATCACCTCTGGCAACACCACCGACACCGGCAGGTGTGCCGGTAAAGATCAGATCTCCGGCCTGCAATTCATAGAGTGTGGAAAGGATTGCGATGGTTTCCGGTACCGACCAGATCAGCTGGTTAATATCGCCTTCCTGAACAGTTTTACCGTTAACTTTCAGCCAGATAGATCCGCTTTCAGGGTGTCCGATACGGCTTGCAGGCACCAGCGCGGAACATGGTGCGGACTGTTCAAAAGCCTTGCCGGTTTCCCATGGACGCCCCAGCTTTTTCGCTTCGCCCTGCATGTCACGCCGTGTCATATCCAGCCCGACCGCATAGCCGTAAATATGATCATTGGCCTCGGTTGCCGGAATATTTTTTCCACCTTTTTGCAGGGCGACAACCAGCTCAATCTCGTGATGTACATCGTTTGACAGCGGCGGATAAGGAAAATTACCGCCGTCACTCACCAGATTGTCCGGATTTTTCTGAAAGAAAAACGGCGGATCGCGATCAGGATCATGTCCCATTTCCCGTGCATGATCTGCATAATTGCGGCCAACGCAATAAATACGACGCACCGGAAAGCGCTGATCGCTCCCCTCTATCGGCAGTGTTACCGGCGGGTGAGCAGGAAAAATCAGCTTGTCGGACATTGGCATTCTCTTAAGTTTTGAACTCATTAGAGCGGTTCCAGTGAATGTTGAATCGTAGAACCGCTCTAACGGTTTGTTTTAACACGTATCTTGTCCGAAAACCGTTTCACACTTTTCGGGATACGCTCTAATAAAAACAAACCTACAGGAAAGTTTTAATCCTGCAAGATAAAGTCTGCCGGTAGTGACTGCTCTGTAACGGTCTGCGCATTGGGAATATCATTGCTCAGCGCACGGGCTTTTGCAGCCTCAGCATCCGCTCCATAGTCCAGCCAGCGCTGAATAAGCCGCTGTTCCAGCGTGCCAAAAGGCACATCCAGAAAAATACTCAGATCAAAAAAGCGCCGCATATCGCGCCAGACCGGCTGATCCAGCAGCAGATAATTCCCCTCGACCAGCACGATCTGATGTTGCGCAGTCACAAGCGCAGCTCCCGCTCGCGCCAGATCCATTGCCCTGTCAAAAACCGGAATGGCGATATCTGTGTTCTCGTTTCTTAGACGTGACAACAAGATCTTAAAACCATCCGCATCAAATGTATGCGGCGCTCCTTTACGCGCCCTGTGCCCGCGTGCATCAAGAATGACATTGTCATAATGAAATCCGTCCATCGGCACGACAACAGATAAAGGTGCTGAGGAGGTTGCATCGATCTCGCGGCACAAAGCTTCAGCCAGCGTTGATTTTCCGGCTGCAGGCGCACCGGCAATGGCAACAATCAGACGATCGCGCCCTTTGACTTGACGTAAAATTTCTGCCGCCAGTGTTTCACGTTTGAAAATTAGTGTTTCAGACATCATGCAGCCAATATCTCATGATCAAGCATCTCTTTGAGACAAGTACGTTTATGAAGCGACTCTAAATCTTTGTTTGTACGCATTTCTGGACGCAAAACCGCTTCACATTTTTGCTGAAAATGCTTTTCAACACAGACAGTAAAACAAACTTACCAAAGTTGAACAATAAACCCGTGATTATATGAAATCATTTACTCCGGCTTCACAAGACTGCCGTTAAGATGCAGCATGAATGCAACTTATTGACACTATTTGCATTCATCTTTTGCGAAAGCCTCACTTGTCAGGACGAAGCCAGACCATGATTTTTAAAACCATCAGCACCACAGCTTTTACCGATCAGAAACCCGGCACTTCGGGTCTGCGCAAAAAGGTGACCGTGTTTGCTCAGGAGCATTATGCTGAAAATTTCATCCAGTCGATCTTCAACAGTCTGGACGGTTTTCAGGGCAAGACACTGGTTATCGGTGGTGACGGGCGCTATCTCAACCGTCAGGTGATCCAGAGCGCGATCAAAATTGCTGCGGCCAATGGTTTTGGCCGTATTCTGGTGGGCTTAAGCGGTATTACCTCAACGCCTGCCGCTTCCAATCTCATCCGCAAGAATAAAGCCTTTGGCGGTCTTATTCTCTCTGCCAGCCATAATGCAGGCGGCCCGCAGGGTGATTTCGGCATCAAATTCAATATCAGCAATGGCGGCCCTGCTCCGGAAAAACTCACCGAAGCGATGTTCGCCCACTCCAAAACCATCACCTCCTATAAAATTGCCGATTGCGCCGATATCGATATTGATACGCTGGGCTCGCATCAGATCGGCAATACGGTAGTCGAAATCATTGATCCGGTGAAAGATTATGCCGCTTTGATGGAAAGCCTGTTTGATTTTGCCGCGATCCGCAATCTGCTGCAATCGGGCTTCACCATGCGTTTTGACGCCATGCATGCCGTGACCGGCCCCTATGCCAAAGAAATTTTTGAAAAACGGCTCGGCGCCAAAGCGGGCAGCGTATTCAATGCCGTGCCGCTGGAGGATTTCGGCGGCCATCACCCTGATCCGAATATTGTGCATGCCCATGAGCTTTATGAAGAGCTAATGTCGGCCGGTGCACCGGATTTCGGTGCAGCATCAGATGGCGACGGTGACCGCAATCTGATCATCGGCAAAGGCAT
Source organism: Brucellaceae bacterium (assembly GCA_031253705.1). Lineage (GTDB taxonomy): Bacteria > Pseudomonadota > Alphaproteobacteria > Rhizobiales > Rhizobiaceae > Pseudochrobactrum. Next base: position 226 of record JAIRVW010000098.1, on the reverse strand, counting down.
GTATATTGCCCCTTCTGACTCGCTCGCCGTGCTGGCCGCCAATGCGCATCTGGCTCCGGCCTACAGCAAGGGCATTGCCGGTATTGCCCGCTCCATGCCAACCAGCTGTGCCGCTGATCGCGTGGCGGAAAAGCTGAAAATCGGCATGTACGAAACACCGACCGGCTGGAAGTTCTTCGGCAACCTGCTGGATACCGGTCTTGTTACCATTTGCGGTGAGGAAAGT
>JAIRVW010000048.1 GCA_031253705.1 Brucellaceae bacterium | reverse complement strand
GGTTCCAACGATTTTTATTTTAACTGGAACCGCTCTAGATTTTATGAGGCGGCATAGCAAGTTATTAATGAAATAAAAAAGGTCTTATACGGGTAATAAAATGAGTCTGAGCTGATGGCCTATAGGTCTAAAGTTTCATGGGGCACATGAAAAACACCCGCCGTGAGACAGCTCTCACGACGGGTGCAGTGAATGTGTGACTGACAGAACTGTCAGGCTGTCTTTTTATTATCGCTCATTTTGAAAATCGCGAACAATGCGATGACAGCTGCGATACTGACATACCATGCCGGTGCGCTGTAGCCGAGCGAGGTTGTGCCGAGCCATGTCAGTGCTGCCGGAGCAAAACCGCCGAAAATTGTGGTGGAGATGTTATAGGCAAGCGACATACCGGTTGAACGGATATGGGTCGGGAAGACTTCGGACAGAGCGGAAGGTGCAACGCCAACCACACCGGCAACCATAACACAGAAGCAGCTCTGAACAGTGATCAGGGTGCTGAGTGTTGGTGAGTGATGCAGCCACCACAGCAGCGGATGAATAGCAATCAGCAGCACGGTTGTGGTGATCGCCAGTGTCAGACGACGGCCGATCTTGTCGGAAACAGCACCGGCAACGATACAACCGACAGCCATAAGACTATTTCCGATCAGGGCAGCAATGAATGCCTGTGAACCGGTGAAACCGAATGCACGCTGTACATAGATCGGCATATAGATGATCATGACATAGACGCTGGCTGCCCATAATACGGAGAAGGCTGTACCTTTGAGCAATGCACCGCCATAATTGACGAATACTTCTTTCAGAGGGGCATGTTCTGCAGTTTTGCCTTGTTTATCAAATTCAGCTTTGAAAACAGGCGTTTCATCCAGTGAACGGCGCATCCACAGACCAACAGGTGCAATCAGCAGGCCAAGGATGAACGGAATACGCCAGCCCCAGTCACCAACCTGATCTTCAGTGAGAAGTGAGGTGACTGCGAGTGCAACAAAGGCACCGATAATATTGGAAAATGCCATACTGGCCTGCAGCCATGCAGCATATTTGCCTTTCTGGCCTTCCGGTGCATGTTCCACCAGAAATGCTGCGGCACTGCCGACTTCACCGCCAGCGGAGAAGCCCTGCAAGACACGGCCTGCAAGAATAATCATCGGAGCGCCGATACCAATAGCGGCATAGGTCGGTGCGATGGCAATCAGCAGCGTACCGGCTGCCATGATCATGATTGTCAGAAACAGGGCTGCTTTACGACCGGCTTTATCGGCATAAACGCCCAGCACAACTGCGCCGAGCGGACGGATCAGAAAGCCGAGGCCGAAGGCCAGAAAAGACTTGATCAGTTCAACAGTTTCATTGCCGCCAGGGAAAAAATTCTTGGCGATATAAACGGCAAATAAAGCGTAGATTGTAAAATCATACCATTCCAGAGCATTGCCGATCGAAGCGGCAGCAACAGCCTTTTTGGCACTGGAATTGTGCTTTGTATGCGTTGTGATAGTTGGATTATGTGTTACGTCCGTCATAAGACAGGCTCTCCCCCAAACATTCCGGCTGTGGTCTTTTATCTCTCATCTCCCACCAGCAATACGAGACAGTAACAATTTAACTTTGTGTCGGCAGTTGACAAAAAATGAATGTCTCCATAGCGAAAAACGAAATAGTATTTTCACAAGACAATATTTTTGTCTTTGTGGCATATTTCGTTGAAATTTATGATGAATATCGGTGACTAAGGTTTTGTGCCTATGATTGAGCTGCGTCAGCTTTCTTACTTTGTTGCGGCGTGCCATCAAACCAGTTTCAGCAAGGCAGCTGAAATGCTGGATATAGCGCTGTCAACTTTGAGCGTGGCGCTGCAGAATCTGGAAGAGGAAGTCGGCGCACAATTGTTCCGCCGCGTGCCTGCAGGGCTGACACCGACTGTGGCCGGACGCTGGCTTTATCGTGCGGCTATTCCGCTGTTGCAGGCCGAGGCTTTTACCCGTCAGGCCGCAATGCGCGAATGCACAAAGGAGAGCGAATTCAGCCATCTGGTGGTTGAAGTGCAGCTGATGTTTTCGCTTGGCAATGTTTCCAAGGCGATCAGCTCGGCTCTGGCCGGTTTGCAGAGCGATTATCCTGATGTGTTTATTGAGCCGCATTGGGGCAGTGCGGATGGTGATCCGGCATTGCCATTGGCAGAGAGTGCGAAAAGCAGCCGGATTGTTTTCAGCTATGAGAAAAAGGGTGTCGCCATTCACGATGATCCGTGGGTGCTGGCGCGCAGTCTGCCTTTACAGTCCGGCGAAGCGCCTGCTTTGCAGGATATGCTGGCAGGGCCGGTGATTGTGCCTGCACTGCCGGAGCCGCTGCTGCATGATCTCTCTGCCTATCTGGCAAAACATCCGGTTAAGAATATCCGCTTCACGCAGGATCATCCGTGAACTCTGGCGCGCTTAAGCGGTGAGAACCCTGATACGGCCTTTCTGGTGCCGCAAAGCACATTGGCAAACCGCATGGGACTGCATCGTCTTAAACTGGTGCCGCTTGATCCGCCGCTGATCAGTCAGGTGCGGGTGCATATTGCCGAGCCGCATCCGGTAGCGGAAGAAACTGTGCGTCGTATCCGTGCGGCGCTGGCATCCGGTGAGCCATCTGCACTCTATCAGCCGCAGCTCACCAGACGGCAGTTCAGTTATTTTCAGCTGATTGATAATAACCGTAATCTCACTGCGGCTGCCCGCGTGGCCAAAGTTGCGCAACCGGCGATTACCGGCCAGCTGCGCAAGATGGAGCAGGTGATCGGCAAACAATTGTTTGAGCGCCGCCGTGATGGTTTGGTGCCGACCGAGGCAGGGCGAATCTTCCGCATCGGCAGTGATCTGATCGAAGCGCGTTTGCAATCCATGGCTGTACATAGTGCGGGATCACTGGGACGCAACAGGTCGCGACTGCGTATCGGCGTGCTACCGTCCGTCAGTCAGGAAAGCACTTTGCTGGCAGGGATGACTGATGCCGTGCTGCGCTGGCGCAAAAGCCATCCGCAGATTGATCTGCAAATTCTGGAAGCGCCGACGAGTGTTTTGCAGGATTGGGTGCAGGCAGGTGTGATCAGCCTTGCTGTGCTGGAAACCGATATGCCGCATATGGCGCGTTTCAGTCTCAATGTTGAAGAGCCGTTGTCGCTGATCTGTCATCCAGAACTGGCCGCAGAACTCTCTCAGGATACGGGCGTCGATCTGGAAACACTGCGTCAGGTGCCGCTGGTTCTGCCAACCATGACTTTCGGCATCCGGCAATTGCTGGACGCACAATTGAACGAACAAAATCTTTCCGTTGAGCCGGTCATCGAGATCAATTCTCTGCCGATGATGATCGCGATGATCCGGCGTGAAAAGCTTGCGACCTTGCTTCCGGTCTCAGCCGTGCGCCGCGATCTGGAGCAGGGTACTTTGGTGAGCCTTGAACTGAAACCGCAGATTCTGCGCAGGTTGTTTGTGATCTATTCCAATGCCCGCACCCTGACGGTTGCCGAAAGAGAACTGGTGCGCGAATTGCGCGAGGCACTCACTCCATAATCGACCTATATATGAAAACAGGCGAAACCGGAGTTTCGCCTGTTCTCTTTACGGGGGAGGATTACTTACGTTTTATGCCAGATTGAAGTGGCGGATATTTTTCTTTTCCGCTTCATCAAGCGCTTCTTCATAACCGGCATCGGCATAACGCATCACGCCGAGCGATGTGTCATTGGTCAGCGACAGTTCAATACGGGTATCCGCGTCATCTGTACCATCGGCCACCACAGTCACACCCGCGCTGGTCATATAGCCGGAATAACCGCCGCCACCGGAATGGATCGCAACCAGATCAGCCTGCGACGAGCACATAGCCAGACCGTTTATCAGCGGCCAGTCAGCAATTGCGTCAGAACCGTCACGCATATTTTCAGTCATGATGTTTGGATGCGCCATGGCACCGGCATCAAGATGATCACGGGTAAAGGCAACAGGGCCGGACAGTGTACCGTCACGCACCATGCTGTTCACCGCGAGTGCCAGCTGGGTGCGTTCGCCATGACCGAGCCATGCAATACGCGCTGGCAGACCTTCAAACGGCACATTTTCACCGGCGAGATGAATCCAGTTGGTGACGATGTGATTGCCGGCAAAGGCTTTGAGGATGTAATTGTCGATAATGCGGATATCTTCCTGATTATTCGACAGAGCAATCCAGCGGAACGGGCCAATCGCGCGGCAGAACAGCGGACGCAGGAAGGCTTCGGTGAAGACCGGAATATTGAACGCATCCGCCACACCGCCGTCTTTGGCATGGGTACGGATCAGGTTACCATTGTCAAAGACGACCGAACCGGCTTTCTGGAAGCCCAGCATTGCTGTGACGTGACGAACGATGGAAGCGCGGCTTTCATTCATCAGGGTCTGCGGATCGCTCTTGCGCATGGCGCGGGCTTCATCCAGCGAGCGGGTTGCCGGTACATAGCCGTAAACCAGATCATGTGCTGAGGTCTGGTCAGTCACGATATCCGGAATAATATTGCGTGCCAGAATTTGCTCATAAAGATCAGCGGCATTGCCGTGAACGCCGATGGAAACAGCGCGCTTCTCGGCCATTGCTGTTTTGACCTGCGCCAGCGCATCGTCCAGATCCTTGGCAATCACGTCAAGGAAGCCGATATCCTTGCGCTTCTGAATGCGTTCCTGATCGATTTCAACGCAGAGGGTTACAGCACCAGCCATACGGCCTGCCAGCGGCTGTGCGCCGCCCATGCCGCCTAGACCGGCAGTGAGGATCAGACGACCGGCCAGATTATTATTGAAGCTCTGCTCGGCAATACGCATGAAGATTTCATAGGTGCCCTGAATAACACCCTGCGAGCCGATATAC
>JAIRVW010000035.1 GCA_031253705.1 Brucellaceae bacterium | reverse complement strand
AGCGAATAGCAAACAACCGTGACAGACTTATTCTCCGGCACCAGACGCGCCAGATGCGGCGTAGTCGTGCCGCAATCAATAAAGATCGTATCATGTTCTTCGATCATCGCTGCGGCCTCGGCGCATGCCTGCGCTTTGGCAGCGGCATGACAATCGCTCTCATGATCAAGACTGTAATCGCTGTTGCCGTTATTATCCTGCGACGAGAAAATATAGCCGCCGAGACAGTTCAGCCCGCCTGCAGGATCCCCGCCGTTACGGCCTGCGCTCTGCTGCGCCATATCACGGCGGATCGTCATCTCAGAAACGCCTAGCTGGGCAGCCGCATCGCGCAAACGCATGACACCGTGCTTTTCCATCAATGTGGCGAGTTCGAGAAGACGTTCATCTCTGCGACTGGTTCTGCTCAACGATTTCCCCCTTTTTGATTCATTTTTTAACGTCACAATTACAAAAAATAGTGCGTTGCGTGAAGCAATAGTCTTTGCGGTCTTGACACAATAAATTATTTGGTGAAACGATCCAAACATAATGATCGGATACTAACAATATAATATCCGTCATCATATCAGGTAATTTTTTCCGGTTCGGGGGTACTGACCGGAAACCCGAATTACCGGATAACCGCCGGATATCCGGAAGAAGAACAAGTAGAGTTTCTCAGGGAGGATCGCGTGAAAAAACTTCTCGCTTCTGTTGCAGTTGCAATGTCCATCGCTATGCCATCCGCATTTGCGGAAGGTGTGATCGACACATCCAAGGTCAATAAAGACCTCATCACCACGGCCAATGACAAGAAATACACCATTGCGACCGTTGTTAAGGTTGATGGTATTGCCTGGTTTGACCGTATGCGTGACGGTGTGGCTCAGTTTAAAGACGAAACCGGCCATGACGTATGGATGGTTGGCCCGAGCCAGGCTGATGCCGCCGCTCAGGTGCAGATCGTTGAAAACCTGATCGCACAGGGCGTTGATGCTATCACCATCGTGCCGTTCTCGGTTGAAGCGGTTGAGCCGGTTCTGAAAAAAGCCCGTGAACGCGGCATCGTGGTTATTTCCCACGAAGCATCCAACATCAAAAACGTCGATTTCGACATCGAAGCCTTTGATAACAAGGCTTACGGCGCCAATCTGATGAAGCAGCTCGGCGAATATATGGGCGGCAAAGGCAAATATGTTGCCACCGTCGGCAGCCTGACTTCCAAGTCCCAGATGGACTGGGTTGACGGTGCGATCGAGTACCAGAAAGCCAACTTCCCTGAAATGTCGCAGGCAACCGAGCGTCTGGAAACCTATGACGACGCCAATACCGACTATACCAAGCTGAAAGAAGCAATGACCACCTATCCGGACATCACCGGTATTCTGGGTGCGCCGATGCCGACTTCTGCCGGTGCCGGCCGTCTGATCGCTGAAGGCGGTCTGAAAGGCAAAGTCTTCTTCGCCGGTACAGGTCTGCCATCGGTTGCCGGTGAATATCTCAAGAATGAAGATATTCAGTATATCCAGTTCTGGGATCCTGCTGTTGCCGGTTACGCTATGAACATGCTGGCCGTTGCTGCTCTGGAAAAGAAAAACGAACAGATCAAAGCCGGTCTGGATCTGGGTCTTGCCGGTTATAACTCCCTGCTCGCTCCGGATGCTGCACAGCCGCATCTGCTCTACGGCGCAGGCTGGGTTGGTGTGACCAAAGACAATATGGACGAATACGACTTCTAAGGTCTGATGAAGCGAAGGCGGCAATGTTTTACCGCCTTCGCTTCAGTCCTATTCTGAACAGACGCGATACCGGCAAAACCGGTGTTTACTTCGTCTGAAACTAATCTCTTTTGTTTTGACGCAGTTTCGGACGGAAAACCGGTACCCACTTTTCCTGAAACTGCTGTTGGCAGGAACAATATGACTGAAAATCTGATAGAACTGCGCAATATCGGCATGCGCTTCGGAGGCGTTAAAGCCCTTGATGACGTATCGCTGACCATCCGGCGCGGTGAAATCCATTGTCTTGCCGGTGAAAACGGCTCCGGAAAATCGACGATCATCAAAGTCATGTCCGGTGTTTATAATCCGCAGGACGGCGAAATTCTGATCGACGGCAAACCTGTCGGCAAACTCAATCCTGTTAAATCCGTCGCCCATGGCGTGCAGGTGATTTATCAGGACTTTTCGCTGTTCGGAAATCTGACTGTTGCTGAAAATCTGGCACTGAACACGTTCCTGATTGAAGGACGCAAGACCATCAACTGGAAACAGGTACGGGAACTGGCGCAGAAGGCACTCGACCGCCTTGGTGTGACGATCAATCTCGACGCCACAGTGGATACTCTGCCGACCTCCGGCAAACAGATTGTTGCGATTGCCCGCGCGGTTATGGCCGATGCGCGCCTCATCATCATGGATGAGCCGACGACAGCGCTGACCCGCCATGAGGTGGATGCACTTTTCAAAATCGTGCGCGATATTCAGACACAGGGCATTGCCGTGCTGTTTGTCAGCCACAAAATGCGCGAGATGCTGGAAATCAGCGAGCGCCTCACCGTATTCCGCAACGGTAAAAAAGTGGCAGAAGGCCCGATTACCGAATTCGATGAACCGGCAATTACCCGTGCGATGACCGGCCTTGACCTGAAACCGGACAGCTATGTCTGGCAGGATAAAGATCAGAGCAAACAGCCGGTTCTTCAGGTTGAAGACCTGAAAGCCAAAGACAAAGCGACCGGCAATGTGCTGCTTGACGGGGTGAACCTGTCGCTCCATGCGGGTGAAATTGTCGGTATTTCCGGCCTGATCGGCTCCGGCCGTACTGAACTGGCGCTGGCGCTGTTTGGTATGCTGCCGCAATGCACCGGAAAAATGGCATTGAACGGCAAAGAGATCCATCCGAAATCCGTGCGTGAAGCCATTGATCTCGGCGTTGCCTATGTGCCGGAAGACCGCCTTACGGAAGGCCTGTTCCTCACCCAGTCGATTGAGCGCAATATTATTGTGACCTCGCTGGACAAGATGGTGAGCGGCCTCTTCATCAATCGCAAAAAGGTTGATCAGGTCACGCAGGAAATGTTCGACGCCATGCAGATTGCAGCACCGGGTCCGCATACACCGGTCAACCACCTGTCCGGCGGAAATGCACAGCGCGTGGTGCTGGCCCGCTGGCTTTTGACCGGCGCGAAAGTGCTGATCCTCAACGGCCCGACGGTTGGTGTGGATGTGGGCTCCAAGGCGCAGATCCATGCGATTATCCGCAAGCTTGCCAAGGATAACGGCCTCGCAGTTCTGATGATCTCCGATGATGTGCCGGAACTGGTGCAAAATTGTAATCGTGTTGTTGTCATGCATCGCGGTAAGCTGGTGGATGAATTGTCCGGCAGCACCCCGATGGGTACACTCACTGAAGATGCCGTCAATGACCGGCTGAAGACACTGAACTGAGGAACCGGTCATGAAGTTCTATCAAACAACAGAATTTATCATTGCCTGCGTTCTGCTGCTGGCGATGATCACTATCGGCCTGATCAATCCGGCCTTCTGGTCGCTCGACAATATGTTTGGCCTGCTGCGCTCCAATGTCGTGATCGGTATCATGGCACTCGGCGTATTGCTGGTCATGATCTCCGGCGGGATTGACGTGTCTTTCACCGCTTTTGCGATTGCGGCAATGTATCTGACCGTTAAAGCCATGGTCGCCATCGGCTATGACGGCGTGGTCATTCCGTTTATCGCGGCAACGCTGATCGGTCTGGCACTCGGCGCTTTCAACGCGGCGATCATCTATAAATTCCGCATGATCCCGCTGATCGTGACACTCGGCACCGGCTCCATTGTGCGTGGTCTGGTTCTTGGTCTGGTCGGTACCAGTATTGTCAACATCAACAAGATGCCGAAAGAGCTGATCGAATTCGGTAAAACCGACGTCGTTTCCATGACCTCGGCCACCGGTACGAATTTCGGCCTCACAGCAATGGTGCTGGTCTATCTCGGCATCGCGCTGCTCATCCATCTGATGCTGAAATATACCATGATCGGCCGCTCGATTTATGCCTATGGCGGCTCGCCTGAGGCAGCAAAACGCGTTGGCTTCAGCACCGCCAAGACCATTTTCGTGGTTTATTGTGTGGCCGGTGCGCTGGCCGGTTTTGCAGGTCTGCTGCATTCCTCGATGATCTGGCTTGCCAATCCGCGCGACTTTACCGGTCTTGAGCTGGAAGTGATTGCAGCGGTTGTGCTCGGCGGCGCATCGATCTTCGGCGGACGCGGCTCGGTGCTTGGCACTCTGCTCGGCGTTTTCATGCTGGTGATGGTCAAGAACTCGCTGATCATCATGAAAGTCGACACCACATGGCAGAAAGTTGTCGTTGGTCTCATCATTATTATCGCTACGGCAATTACCGCATGGCGTGACCGGAAAAATCTGGTGTGAGCGGCGGGGATAAAGATATGAAAAAAGATATTGATACGCGCCGTTTTCTCAGCCCTGCAAGCATGGATCGCAATATCCTGCAGCTGGTGATTATCACCGTGCTGGTGTTTGCAGCTATGAGCTGGCTCAATCCGGATAAATTCCTGCGCTATTACAATTTTGAATCGATCAGCTATATCATGCCGGAACTCGGCATTCTGTCGATTGCCATGATGATTGCTATGCTGACCGGCGGTATTGACCTGTCAGTTGTCGGCATTGCCAATCTCTCCGGTATTCTCGCCGGTGTCTATTTCCACTCCACCATGGTGCAGGCCGCGCAATCCTCCGACAGCAATATGCTGTTCTATACGGTGATCGGCGTTGTGCTGGCTTTGCTGGTCGGGCTGGTTGCGGGACTGGTCAATGGCATATTGATCGCCAAACTGCGCATCACGCCAATTCTTGCCACGCTCGGCACCGGTCAGGTGTTTATGGGACTGGCACTGGTGCTCACCGGCGGCCCTGCGATTGTCGGCTTTCCTGATGCATGGAACATGATCGGCAACGGCAAAATCTTCGGCATTGCCACACCTTTCATCATTTTTGTTGCCGTGTCCGGTCTGATTGCGCTGCTGCTCAGCCGTACCACGCTCGGCCTCAATCTGATGCTGATCGGCACCAATCCGAAAGCTGCGGTATTTGCAGGTCTGAAAAAAGACCGCATGATCCTCTATTCCTACATGCTCACAGGTATGCTTGCCTCGCTGGCCGGTATTATTCTGTCCGGCCGCACCAATGCCGCCAAATCTGATTACGGCGCATCCTATCTGCTGCAGGCAGTGCTGATTGCCGTGCTCGGCGGCACCAATCCGGCTGGCGGTAAAGGGCGTGTATTGGGTGTGGGTAGTGCGCTTGTAGCACTGATGCTGCTGTCATCGGGCTTCCAGATGCTGCGTTTCTCCAATCATCTGATTGATTTCATCTGGGGTGCATTCCTCATTCTGGTGATTGCAATCAATGCATTCCGCAATTCAGACAGGTAGAGCCATGCAGGATATTTCCGTTCATCTTCGCCGTCAGGATTTCACCGACAAGCCGCATGAAATTGCTTCATCGGATGGTCTGACTGTTACTGCATTCCGCTACGCTACCGGTGTTGAAGCGCTGATGATTGAAAATCAGCGCGGCCATCTGATCGTTCTGCCCTATATGGGGCAGATGGTCTGGGGTGCGGAATTTGACGGCGTGGACCTGACCATGGGCAACAGCTTTGCCATGCCGCGCCCTGCCAAAACCATTGCCGAGACCTATGGTTGCTTCGCCTTCCATTCCGGTCTGCTGCGCAATGGTGTGCCGTCCGCACAGGATACCCATGCTGCGCATGGCGAAATGCCTTGCGCCACGATGGACAATGCCGGTCTGATCTTCGGTGAAGACGAGCAAGGCCACTTTGTCGAAGTGACAGGCGAATATGAATATGTGATGGGCTTCGGTGCGCATTATCTGGCACGCCCGTCCGTGCGCCTCTATGCGGATGACACATTATTCGACATCGAAATGGACGTGGAGAACCTCTCCTATGCCCCGATGGAACTGATGTATATGTGCCATGTCAACTTCGCCTATGACGAAGATGCCCGTATCATTCAGCCGACATCCTTCTCGCCGGAAGATACTAAGGTGCGCACTGCCGTGCCTGCCCATGTGACACCAAATCCGGACTATCTGGCGCTGATTGACGAGCTGGCAAAAGACCCGTCCGTCATGGAGGTGCTGGATGATCCTGATCGTTATGATCCTGAGCAGGTTTTCTATCTGCGCAATCTGAAGCAGGATGAAAACGGCATTATCCATCAGATGATGAAGCTGGAACAGGGCGAGGCTTTTGCCATTTCCTATCCGGCGGAAGATTTCCCGAAATGCGTGCGCTGGGTTCTGGTCAATGGTGATGCGCAGGTTGCAGCTTTTGCCCTGCCATCCACCTGCGAGCCGGAAGGCTATCTGGCAGAAAAAGCCAAAGGCAATGTGCGCCTGCTGGCGCCGGGTGAACGCGCAAGCTTCCCTGTACGCCTCGGCTATCTTGCCCCTGCGGAAGCCGATGAATTTGAGCAGATGATTACTGCGCTTTAAGGCACTGATCCGGAGCACTCTGTGCTTCGGACAAAATAGAGTGCAAAACAAAGAGATAGAGTATTTTCGATGTCGAAAAAAATCGCTGTTGTCGGTTCTAATATGGTCGATCTGGTTACCTATATGGATCGTATGCCGGTCCTGGGCGAAACGCTGGAAGCACCTTTGTTTGAAATGGGCTGCGGCGGCAAGGGTGCCAATCAGGCATTTGCTGCGGCACGTCTTGGTGCTGATGTGATGATGGTGACTAAAGTCGGCGATGATATTTTCGGCGACAATACGATTTTCAACCTGAAAAAGGCCGGTATCGACACCAAACATGTCGGCGTTATCAAAGGTAAATCCAGCGGCGTTGCCCCGATTTTTGTCGATAAAAGCGGTGAAAATTCCATTCTCATCGTCAAGGGTGCCAATGCCGACCTGCTGCCACAGGATGTTGATGACGCTGCCGAAGATCTGAAGCAATGCGGCCTGATCCTGATGCAGATGGAAGTGCCGGTCGAGACCGTCTACCACACCATCGCTTTTGCGGCTGCCAACGGTATTGAGACCATTCTCAATCCGGCACCGGCTGCTGCTGATCTTGATCCTGAGCGTATCCGTCAGGTGTCGTTCCTCGTACCGAATGAGACTGAACTGGCGCTGCTTTCCGGCATGCCGACCTCGACAGATGATGAAACCATTGCCGCTGCCCGCTCGCTGATTGCCAAAGGTATCCGTACCGTCATCGTAACCCTCGGTGGTCGCGGGGCGCGTTTGGTAACCGCTGGTGAGGTGGTCAATATCGCACCGGTTAAAGTTACTCCGCAAGATACAACCGGCGCAGGCGATGCCTTTATCGGTTCTTTCGCACGGTTCTATGCCGAACACGGCAATGTGGCAGAAGCTCTGAAAAGCGCCAGCCTCTATGCCGCCGACAGCATCACGAAAACAGGCACGCAGAAATCCTATGCGTCCCTCGAAGAATTTGCAGAGTTCTGCAAAAGCCACAACTAAAACTAATTATGCTGCGCCAAGCACCTGATAACAGGCAGTACAGCGCGTTGATTTAACCGGTGCACCACCGGACCTGACAGTTTTCCGGTTTTTCCCCCGTAGCCGGAGACCTGTCAGGTAAGTACGGCACATTGCCGCCGTCCTCCGGTCACACCCAGATTTACGGATATACGATGAGCACTTCTCATGCACGTAACACCGGAACACCGCTGAAAACCGAATGGTTTGACGATATTAACGTCAACCGCTCGGCACTTGAGCGTCGTGCCGCGACCATTCCTGCCCGCCGCTCGGTGAAAAAGGAATATCAGGCTGCCTGGCTGGTACGCGCCATCCAGTGCATTGATCTGACAACACTGGCCGGTGATGATACAGCTGGTCGTGTACGCCGCCTTTGCGCCAAAGCCAAAAACCCGATCCGTGCGGATATTCTGGAAGGTCTTGGCCTCGCTGATGCCAATATCACCACCGGCGCGGTCTGCGTCTATCCGACCATGGTTCCCCATGCGGTTAAAGCGCTGGAAGGTACCAATATTCCGGTTGCATCCGTTGCTACCGGCTTCCCTGCCGGTCTTATCCCGCTGCCGCTGCGTCTTGCTGAAATCCGCTATGCGGTTGAAGAAGGCGCGAAGGAAATCGATATCGTCATCACCCGCGAGCATGTTCTGACCCAGAACTGGCAGGCGCTTTATGATGAAATGGCTGCGATGCGTGAAGCCTGCGGTGAAGCCCATATGAAGGCCATTCTCGCCACCGGCGATCTGCAGACCCTGACCAATGTCTATAAGGCATCCATGGTTGCAATGCAGGCCGGTTCCGACTTCATCAAAACCTCAACAGGCAAGGAAGAAGTCAACGCGACCCTGCCGGTCAGCCTGACCATGGTACGTGCGCTGCGCGATTACGGCGAACTTACAGGCCAGATCATCGGCTTCAAACCTGCCGGCGGCCTGCGTACTGCAAAAGAAGCCCTCGTCTGGTTGTCGATGATGAAGGAAGAGCTGGGTCATGACTGGCTGCAGCCGGATCTGTTCCGCATCGGCGCTTCCTCATTGCTCGGCGATATTGAACGCCAGCTCGAACATTATGTGACCGGCCGTTATGCCGACCTCTCCCGTCACGCTGCGGCATAAGGAATTACGACTATGGCACAGATCAAGGATATTCTGAACACAATGGAATATGGTCCGTCTCCCGAAGCCAATGGCGATGTTGTTGCATGGCTGAAAAATCATTCCGCGCCGTTTGGTCATTTCATCAATGGCCGCTTTACCGATGCAGGCAATGCGCAGATTATTGATGTTATCAATCCGGCAACGGAGCAGCGTTTAGCAGGTATTGCCAAAGGTACTGCGGAAGATGTTAATACAGCTGTCAAAGCCGCGCGCGCAGCTTTCGGCAAATGGTCGAAACTCTCCGGCCATGAACGCGCCAAATATCTCTACGCTATTGCCCGTCATCTGCAGAAGCGTGAGCGTTTCTTCTCCGTGCTGGAAAGCATGGATAACGGCAAACCGATCCGCGAAAGCCGCGATATTGATGTGCCGCTGGCTGTCCGTCATTTCTATCATCACGCCGGTTGGGCTGAGATGGTGGAAGATGAATTCCGTGGTTTCTCTCCTGTCGGCGTGTGCGGTCAGGTGATCCCGTGGAACTTCCCGCTGCTGATGCTGGCATGGAAAATCGCCCCAGCACTCGCCGCTGGTAATACGGTTGTACTGAAGCCTGCCGATCTGACACCGCTGACAGCGATCGCCTTCGCAGAAATCTGCCATGAAGTCGCTCTGCCTGCCGGTGTGGTCAATATCGTACAGGGCGACGGTGAAACCGGTGCGCTGATCTGCGGCCATGAGGATGTCAACAAGGTTGCCTTTACCGGCTCGACCAATGTCGGCCGTGTCATCCGCGAACAGATTGCCGGTTCCGGTAAAAAACTGTCGCTGGAACTCGGCGGCAAGTCACCGTTCATCGTATTTGAAGATGCCGATCTCGACAGCGCGGTTGAAGGCGTAGTGGATGCGATCTGGTTCAATCAGGGTGAAGTTTGCTGTGCAGGCTCCCGCCTTCTGGTACAGGAAGGCATTGCCGAGCGGTTTTATGCCAAGCTGCGCAAGCGTCTTGAAACAATCCGCGTCGGTGATCCGCTGGATAAATCGACCGATGTCGGTGCAATCGTTTCGCCCTTGCAGGTGAAGCGCATTTCCGCACTGATCGCCAAAGGTGTGGAAGAAGGTGGTGCACTGTGGCAGACCGCGAATGCACTGCCGGCAAAAGGCAATTTCATCGCTCCGGGCTTCTTCACCGAAGTTGATCAGGCTTCGACTGTTTGTCAGGTTGAAATCTTCGGCCCGGTTGCGGCAGCAACAACCTTCCGCACACCGGCAGAAGCGATTGCACTGGCTAATAACACTTCTTACGGACTGGCCGCTTCTATCTGGTCGGAAAATATCAATACCGCTCTGGATATTGCAGCTTCCGTTAAAGCCGGTGTTGTCTGGATCAACTGCACCAATATGCTTGATGCCGGTGCCGGTTTCGGTGGTTATCGCGAAAGCGGTTTCGGCCGTGAAGGCGCGCGCGAAGGCCTTTATGAATATCTGGTCAGCGACTGGGAAAAAGCTCTGCCGCTCGTTAAAGAAACCGATGCACCATCTTTCTCCGCTCTGCCTGTGGCCGGTGAAAAAGTGGCTGCCGGTTCTATCGACCGCACCATGAAAAACTATGTCGGCGGTAAGCAGGCACGCCCAGACGGCGGCGCAAGCTATGCGGTTTACGGCAAAGGTAATGTTGTCATCGGTGAAGCACCGCTCAGCAACCGCAAAGATATCCGTAATGCCGTGGAAGCAGCAGCAAAAGCCGGATCATGGGGCGGTGCAACCACCCATAACCGTGCGCAGGTACTGTATTACTTAGGCGAAAATCTCGAACAGCGCCGTGCTGAATTCATTGAATTACTCACCACCAGCACCGGCGTTTCCGAGAAGAAGGCAGAAGAAGAATTCGACGCCTCAATCCGTCGTATTTTCTATTATGCCGCACAGGCAGACAAGTTTGACGGAGCCGTTCACTCCACCAAATCGCGTCATGTCACACTGGCCATGAATGAGCCATGGGGCGTGACCGGTATTGTCTGTCCTGATGAATTACCATTGCTCTCGATGATCTCGCTGATCCTGCCGGCGATCGCTATGGGCAACCGCGTGATAGTTGTGCCATCCGGTCGTCATCCGCTGATCGCCGGTGCTTTCTATCAGGTGCTGGATACATCAGACGTACCGGCCGGTGTGGTCAATCTCATCACCGGTGAACGCGATGTGCTGGCAAAAACGCTGGCTGAGCATGATGCCGTATCCGCCATCTGGTATGTCGGTTCGCAGGCAGGCAGCGCCATGGTTGAGAAAGCCTCGACAGGCAATCTCAAAGCCACATGGGTGAGCAATGGCCGTCAGCGCAACTGGCTGGATACAACACAGGGTCAGGGACGTGATTATCTGCGCCGCTCTGTTCAGGTGAAAAACATCTGGGTGCCATACGGCGCATAAGCTAAGAACCATCACACTAAAAGGCCGCCATTTGAAATCCAAATGGCGGCCTTTCTTTATAATATTACAGGAAAATCCGGTTTAACCACCCTGCTTCTGCTGTTCATAAGTGAAGCTGCCATCCGGCAGTTTGATCCACTCATACATCACATAGCCCGGCAATTTGGCATCGCCTTTTTCATCAAAGGCCAATTCACCGAGTGCAGTTTTGAACGGGCCTTTTTCTTTCATTGCCTTGGCAACTTCCTGCGGATCATTGGAACCGGCAGCCTGAGCTGCGGCTGCCAGCGATTGCGCCGCGGCATAGGAATAAAGCGTATAAGCTTCCGGTTCAAAACCGCTGTCACGGAATTTCTTCACCAGTTCGACATTAGCCGGATCAACACGCGGATCAGGACCAAACGTATTGAGCGTACCGACAACCGCATCACGGGCGATAGAAGCCAGTTCATTATTCACGATCGCATCGCCGGAAATGAAAGTCACCTTCAGCCCGTGATCGGCCAGCTGACGGATAATCAGCCCGCCTTCTGTGTGCACACCGCCCCAGTACAGGACTTCAACACCCGCCGCCTTGGCTTTGGTAATCAGCGCCGAGAAATCCTTTTCACCGGTATTCACCCCTTCATACATGACCTCTTTAACACCGAGCTCATTGAAGGTCTTTTTGGTGGCATCCGCAAGCCCCTGACCATAAGGCGTCTTGTCATGAATGACCGCTATTTTTTTGTCTTTGAAATGATCATTGATGTAATTACCGGCCACGATACCCTGCTGGTCATCACGTCCGCAGGTACGGAACGTGTTCCATAGACCTTTTTCCGTATAGGCAGGATTAGTGGCACCCGGACTGATCATGAGAATATTGTTTTCAGCGTAAACATCTGAAGCCGGAATAGTGACACCGGAATTATAATGGCCAATAACAAATTGCACACCGTCTGCGGCGAATTTATTGGCAACAGAAATACCCTGTTTCGGGTCTGATACGTCATCTCCGATGACGATTTTCACTTTCTCGCCGTTGATCCCGCCATTCGCATTGATCTCAGCGATTGCAGCTTCTGCTCCTTTCAGAATCTGCTGCCCGTAAGTGGCGTTCGGGCCGGTCATCGGTGCTCCCACACCCATGAGAAGCTCTGCCTGCGCGGTTGCTGTACAGGCGATAACGGCTGCTAAAGCCACGCCGGACAAAAATTTAAAGCGCATAAATTCTTCCTCCCACTTAAGTATAATATAGTCTAAATCATGCTATTCCCGTATGCTTTCATTTCAGCATTTATCTTGCTTTAAATGCCTGAATATATTGTCATTTCAATTAATCACAACGAGACAGTATTTAACCGTCCCGCTACAAAATAAGAGTATATTTTTTATCATTATTCAATATGACTCTTATTACGACATCTTCACGATGATAACCGGCGCTGTCAACTTACTTTCATGTGACTGACATTTTGCCTCACTGGCCTCGGAAAATGGGAAAACCAAGACCAGTGAAATTGCAGAGTATTGGATGAAGTTGCCGGATAGCGCCGAACACATATCCTTATTTACCGCTGCTAATTTTCTTGCGCCGCAATTCTCCGGGTGTGATCAGGCGGATTTTTTTAAGCGCTGTTGTCATATGGCTCTGACTGGAGAATCCTGCCCTGTCGGCAATCTCAGCCAATGAAATCTTGGTATTAACCAGCATATCCTCCGCCGCATTCAGGCGCAGCATCAGCAGAAACTGATGCGGTGTCTGGCCAAAACTCTCACGAAAAGAAGTGAGGAAATGACCACCGGAAACCCCCAAGACATCAGCCATTTTGGTGATGGATAGTTTGCGCATATAATTTTCACGCAAATAGGCCTCAATCCGCCGTGACGCCTGATAGGAAAGCCCGCCATTTTCCTGTTTGCCATTCCCCGTGCGCAGAAAAGAATGGTTCTGGACCAGCTGCACCATCAAAACCGAGAGTAGCGCTTGCACATAGCCTGCACTAACGGGCGCATTTTTTAAAAGCTCGGCACGAAACAAATTGGCAATCAGCAGCGCCTTAGGATTTGGCAATCTGGCGGGATGCGGGAACAGTTCTTTTAACGACAATCCGCCGGAAATTTCATTCAGATCACTGAGTAAACTATCATCCAGAGCGATCTGCACATAATCCGTTTCCTGTGGCCATTGCACTGTATAATCCGTCTCCGGAGGAATGATCAGAACGGTGCCTGCGGGCGCATCAAAACTCTCCCCGAACTTGCCCTGCAAAGACCAGTGCAGATCCTTGATCGCAGCCAGCGTGATCATCACCGTGTAATGCTCATGGCGATAGCTGAACTTGCCGCTATGGCTGAGAATATAAGCAACTTTATTATTGTAATGAACCAGATTTTTAAATGTGTCGGATATGGCACCGGTCAGATCCTTATCTTTCTCACGAAATAAAAAACCGGCCTCCAGTGCAGAATAATTGTCCCCGTCATTTACATGTAAATTGTTCATTTGCCGCCCCAATAAATTAAACATTATTCACTTGTAATTATCTGAAATTTTTTATGTCACTTGCTGTACTGCACTGGCCAATGCAACTCACAATGGTTGCGTATTCGAATGTAAATTACACAAACTGACTACCATAGGTTGTAAATCATGGCAACCACATTTATCAGAGTTGTAATTTTTTTGCTTACACACAATAAACTTTCTATCATAATAAATTAGTTAGAATTCAAATTCTTATGATAATTTTAAAATAATAAGAATGAAAATTTGTAATACCGGTACATTATATAAAAGAACACATCATACAACTTAGGATTGTTTAAATTTAAACCTTGCTGGTACAGCCACTTGCGCCATCAATAAATACTATTAGGGCTTTTAAATATGAGTATTTTTGTATAGTATTTTTCAATACCCGTATCGAGCCTGATGACAAACTGAATATGAGCATCCAGACCACCAACAATCCTGAAGAGCTGATGTCTGTCTATTTGCGGCAGTTGAAATCGCTGCGGGACATGCTCAAAAAACGCACCAGCTCACATGAACTGGCAGAAGATGCCCTGCAGGAAACATGGCTACGCCTGTCGAAAATAGAAAACCGGCCGCATGAAGTTCGTGATCACCGCGCATTTATCATCCGCGTTGCTACGAACATTGCCATCGACCTGTTGCGCAAAGAACAGCGTCATCACAAAGCCTGTCTGAGTGACGACGAGATTTTGAAAGCTGTTGCCGATACTGCGCCGACGCCAGAAACCTGTGCCATTGACCGAGATCATTTGCGCCAGCTGGTCTGCGCCCTTCTGCAATTGCCGGAAAAGCCGCGTACTGCCTTATTGCTGGCACGTTGTGATTTACTGACCCATTATGAAATTGCACAGCGGCTGCATGTCTCCGAAAGCATGGTTGCCCGTTATCTGGCACAGGCTTTGCGCCATTGCCGCGATCATTTCCGCAAACTTGCCTGAACCGCAATGACAGACAAAACCAGATATGAAACGGATATCAGTTTAAGCGATGAGGCGATCGACCGGATTGTCCAGCTGAGTTCCGGACGGGCAACGGCACAGGATCACGCACAATTTGCAGACTGGCGTCGCCAGAGCGCCGACCATGAACTGGCCGCGCGCGAGGCTGAAGCGCTCTGGCAAGGCATTGGCACAGCCGGTAAAAAGATCCGTAA
>JAIRVW010000003.1 GCA_031253705.1 Brucellaceae bacterium | reverse complement strand
TTTTCCGCTTGATTTCTCTGAAGCGAAAGCCGGTGCGGTTGCAACGGATATTGTCTATATTCCTTTGGAAACACCGTTTTTACATCAGGCGCGTCAGGCTGGTTTACGCTGTGTGGACGGCCTTGGCATGTTGCTGCATCAGGCGGTGCCGGGCTTCGAGCATTGGTTTGGTGTACGTCCTGAGGTGACAGATGAGTTACGCCAGCTCATATTGGATGATATTCTAAAATATTGATAGGCAGACTTATGATCAAGCTGGGACTGACCGGTTCAATAGGCATGGGAAAATCCACAACTGCGCAGCTTTTTGCAGAAAAAGGTGTGCCGGTTTACGATGCTGATGCGACAGTCCACCAGCTTTATCAATCTGAAGCCGTACCGCTGATTGCGGAAGCTTTTCCGGAAGCCGTTATTGACGGGAAGATTGATCGTAAAATTCTGTCTGCCAGTGTTTTGGGCAAACCGGATGAGCTTAAAAAGCTTGAGAAGATTGTTCATCCGCTCGTCCATGCAAAAGAACAGCAGTTTTTATGCGATGCAGAGGCCAAAGGCGCCAAACTGGTCGTTCTGGACATTCCGCTGTTGTTTGAAACAGGCGGAACAGGCCGTGTGGACAAAATTCTGGTGGTCAGCGCACCTTATGATA
The DNA here is from genome assembly GCA_031253705.1 of Brucellaceae bacterium. Taxonomy (GTDB): domain Bacteria; phylum Pseudomonadota; class Alphaproteobacteria; order Rhizobiales; family Rhizobiaceae; genus Pseudochrobactrum. Next base: position 7,949 of record JAIRVW010000003.1, on the reverse strand, counting down.
TTCAGCGTCAGCGGGTATTGGAACGCGAGAATATGACGGAAGAAAAATTTCAGTCGATTTTAGCACGCCAGATGCCGGATGCAGAAAAACGGGCAAAAGCGGATTTTATTGTTGATACGGGGCGGGACAAAGATTTTGCCCGTCAGCAAGTATCAGATATTTTAGAAAAGCTGTTAAACGCAGCTTTATGAGCAATTTATAGGACGAACCATGCGCGAGATTGTTTTCGATACAGAAACCACCGGCCTTGAGAAAAATGAAGACCGTGTGATCGAAATCGGTTGTATCGAGATGGTGAATAAATTCATCACCGGCAAAACATTTCATATCTATATCAATCCGCAGGGCAAAAAGGTTCATCCGGATGCATTGGCAGTGCACGGTATTACCGATGAAAGCCTGCTGGATAAGCCGGTTTTTGCTGACATTGCGGCTGAGTTTCTGACCATTATCGAAGGGGCTAAGCTGGTTGCGCATAATGCGATGTTCGATATCGGCTTTTTGAATGCCGAACTGGAGCGCATTAACCGGACACCGATTTCTACCGACGTGGTAATCGATACGCTGGCTTTGGCGCGTCGCAAGCACCCGATGGGGCCAAACACGCTAGATGCGCTGTGTAAGCGCTATGGCGTCGATAATGCGCATCGTAAATTACACGGTGCATTGCTCGATACGGAATTGCTGGCGGAAGTTTATATTGAGCTGCTTGGCGGCCGTCAGACATCACTGGGTCTGAGTGTACAATCCGCAGCTGAGGATAAAAGCGGTAATGAAACGGTTGCCGAGATTGTACTGAAAGCGCGGCCTCAGCCCCTGCCCTCGCGTCTGACCGCAGATGATCTTGCGGCGCACCAGAAGCTCATTGATAAAATGGGCGATAAAGCGATCTGGAAAAAATATCTGAACTGATTTTTGCTCAAACAATATAAAAAAGCCGCTGTGTTTCAGACACAGCGGCTTTTTTTGTCAATTTTTCAGAAAGCTTAGTTTTTAACCTGAGCTTTTGCCTGTTCTTCAGCCATACGCTGCTGGAACATAGTGGCGAAATCGATCGGGTCGATCATCAGCGGCGGGAAGCCGCCATTGCGTGTTGCATCTGCAATGATCTGACGGGCAAACGGGAACAGCAGACGCGGGCATTCGATGAACAGGATCGGCAGCATATGTTCCTGCGGAATGTTCTGAATGCGGAAAACGCCGCCATAAACCAGTTCTGTGCTGAACAGAACTTCTTTGCCTTCACCGGCCTGTGCGGTCAGGGTCAGAACAACGTCAAAATCGCCTTCAGCGATCGGATTTGCATTCACATTAACATTGATGCTGATGTTTGGCGCGTTTTCACGCGGACGCAGGGAAAGCGGTGCATTCGGGCTTTCAAAGGAAAAATCCTTGATATACTGAGCCAGAATGTTGAGGGATGGCTGTGCACTACCGTTACCGTTCTGTGCTTCGTTTGGCGTCTCTGCCATTATCATATACCTTTTTGTTAACGATGATCGACAGACCGTCGAACAGCATGACAACACATGGTTTTGTGTTGTAACACTTTGAAAGCTCATACAATTTTATTGAGAAAACAACTTCAGAAGAAGAAATTAAACCATAAAATTGATCTCTTGATTTCAGAAAACCAAGGCATGCGCAAAAGTAATCCGAAACATGTGTCATTTGGCTAGCATATGTGCCTTTTGCAGGCAATAACGCGCGACATTATTTGGTAATGCTAAAAAGAACAGGCAGAAAAATGAAAAAGGCCTGTCTGCCTGCTTTTCTTCATTTCCTGTTGTCTTCAATTTCTTTCGGATCTGTACCCCAGGGAGAGTTCTTACTCTTTTTGTTTGTATCCGATGAACTGGAATAATCCTCAGGGTCGAGATCAATAATATCATCGTCCTGAGGTGAATATCTTTGGCCATATTGCTGATAATTGGTGCTGCCTGCCTGAAAATTTGTCGCCATCATCACACGGTTGCGCAGGAACCTGTTCCAGATCAGATCACGGACAAACGGAATAAACAGCAATAGTCCGATAATATCGGTGAGAAAGCCCGGAATGATCAGCAGAATACCGGCAAAAATCAGCAATGTGCCATGGATGATTTCACGCTGCGGTGCGCGTCCTGCAGCCGTTTCCGCTTTCATCTGGTTCAGTAGGCTCAGTCCCTGCCGGCGCAGGAGGGAAAAGCCTAAGACCGCACTGAGGACAATCAGGCCAAGCGTTGCCAGCACACCGATTTCTTTGCCGACAATGACAAAACCGGCAATTTCAACAAATGGCAGGGCTAAAAACAGCAACAGGCTGATCGGACCAAGCATTTTTGTCACGGGGGACTGACCTCTTGATTACAGGGCGGACAGGCGGATTTTACCGCAAATACGCCGGATTATGAACTTAAACAGGATATATAGATAAGAATGCCGGTTTGGCATTTGAATGCCGGAATATGGTGAACTATATAAATTTTCAAAACATAGCGTTTTTATGGTATCTTTCAGCTGATTTATGACAGAACGGGCGTATCAGAAGAATATTTTCGGCATCAGTATCAGCGTTGATGCGGTATATTCTGAATATGCTCTGTAAGAAAGATATTGTATAATTACTCAGTACAGGCAAAACCTGAGACTGAATGCTAGAGCGCATTCCGGAAAGCGGGAACCGGTTTTTGGAGCAAGATGCGTATAAAAACGAAATACAAGAGTATTTACAATGGTTTAATTTAAACTGAAAATGCTCTGGGTGTTCATTGTGTATTCCGGCAGATACCTGCGGAGATAGTTGGCGAGCGGTATGAATTTTTTCAGTTTTGGCACATTCTTTTTTTTCATCGTTGCAGTAATCATTTTCCTGCAGTTGCGCAGTGTTTTGGGCAAACGCACAGGCAATGAGCGCCCGCCGTTTGATCCTTATACAACGCGTCAGGATGATACTGCTGCTGTGCCGCAGCAGAAAGATAATGTTGTTTCGCTGCCGCAGCGTCAGACACTTGAAACGCAGGCGAAAGATTTCAAATCGATCGATGCGATTGCGCCTGAAGGCACAGAACTGAATAATGGTCTGCGCAATATCCGCGCGAATGATGCAGGTTTTGATCCGAAGGAATTCATCAACGGCGTTAAAATGGCCTATGAGATGATTGTGCTGTCCTATGCGGATGGTGATCGTAAAACCCTGAAAAACCTGCTTTCCAAAGATGTTTACGAAGGTTTTGACGCTGCGATTAAAGAGCGTGAAAACCGTGGTGAAAAAGTAAACTCTACCTTTGTCGGTATCAATCAGGCAAAAATTATTGCGGCTGATATGAAGGGCAAGGATGCGCAGGTCACTGTGCGTATTGTTAGCGAAATGATTTCCGCGACGCAGGACAAACAGGGCAATATTATTGACGGCGATCTGGAAACAGTTGCTGAAATCCGCGATGTCTGGACATTTGCCCGTAATACCGCAAACCGTGATCCGAACTGGAAACTGGTCGCAACAGAAGCAGAAGATTAATCTCTGTTTCTGGAGCTGTTTTGAGTTTCAGAGCCGGAAAAGGATTAAGGAGCAGTGTTATGTCAGATTTGTCTGCTGCGCACTGCTCCACAGAGCGCCTAAATTTTACTGATTGTGGGGGCTGGGCAGAAGATGACCACAGTGCTGCATTTTCTGCTTTCTTGAAATGCGCGATTTATGCTGAAACTCATCGCTATAAAAGCGGCAGTCTCGGCCCGCAATTTGAAGATCTTTTACCCGTCTTCGCCAAAGCACGTTCATTAGCCGCATCACAGCAGATCAGTGCTGAAAGTGCGCGTGTTTTTTTTGAGCGCAATTTTTATCCCGTTAAAATTATCCCCCACGACCGGAAAGCCGGTTTTGTTACCGGTTTTTATGAGCCGGAAATTGCTGCGTCACGGGTCAAAACTGCGCAATTTTCAGTGCCTTTTTACCGGAAACCGGCCGATCTTATCAAATTGGATGCAGATAACCGGCCGGATAATTTACCCCAGGATATGGGTTTCGGCCGGTTTTATGACGGGCAGATCAGCGAATATTTTGACCGGCAGGCGATTGATCAGGGCGCACTTGCAGACCAAGGGCTGGAAATTGCCTATGTGGCTGACAAGGTGGATGCCTATTTTGCCCATGTACAAGGCGCTGTGCGGCTGAATTTTGCCGATGGCACGCAGATGCGTCTGACCTATGCGGCCAAGTCAGGTCATGGCTTTACCGGTGCAGGACGCGTTCTGATTGATAAAGGAGAGCTGGAACCTGCACAGGTCACTATGCAGACGATCCGGCAATGGCTGGCGGAGCACCCTGCCCGTGTTGATGAAATTCTGTGGCATAACCAGTCTTATATTTTCTTCCGTGAGGCACCGGTGAATGATGCGGCAGAAGGGCCTGTAGCCGCGGCCAAAGTGCCCCTCACCGCGCAAAGATCGCTGGCGATTGATCGTAAATATCATTGCTTTGGCACGCCGTTTTTCATAAATGTACACGAACTTTTAGAAAATGACGGTTCATTTCGTCATTTGATGATTGCTCAGGATACCGGATCAGCCATTATTGGCCCTGCCCGCGGCGATCTGTTTTTCGGTTCCGGCGATGAAGCAGGCCAGCTTGCCGGCGGAATACGTCATGATGCGGATTTCATCATGTTACTTCCCCGCAAAGATGGTGCGGAGTAACGGGATGAAAACCACCAGAAAACAACGCTCTGCACCACGCGTTTCGGATAAAAACACAATGAAAATGCTGAAAAATCCGAAAGAAGAGCAGAAGCCTGCGGAAATTGTACCGAAACAATCCTCCGGTTTCCTGAAATCAGAAGACCGTATTCTTTGGGAAACCGTAGCCCGTACCACACGTCCTTTACGTCCGGTTGCCAAACGGCCAGCCTTCGTGATTGAGGATATGCATTTGTGGGATATGGAAAACGGGCTGAATATCCCGCAGCGTGTGCAGGCAGAACCGGTGAAGGCGGCCGTTGCCAAAGCCTCCGGCGAAACATCGCTGCAAACACGTAAAAAACAGGAAGTGGTCACCAATCCGCTTCATGATATTGACCGGCCGACCATTCGCAAGATTGCCAAGGGACGTCTTGAAATTCAGGCGCGTATTGATCTGCACGGTATGCGCCAGCGTGAGGCGCATGATCTGCTCTATGGTTTCCTCGCAGATGCATGGCACAGAGGTCTGCGCTTTGTACTGGTGATTACCGGTAAAGGTACGTCTATGGGCAGTGACGGCGTGTTAAAACAGGCTGTGCCGCATTGGTTTTCCACGCCCCTCTTCCGTCTCTATGTCAGTGCTTATGAAGATGCTGTGCGCCATCACGGCGGGCAAGGTGCGCTTTATGTCAGGCTGCGTAAAACACCGGCTGAAAAGCTTGCAGAACGCCAGTCCTTCCCGTCAGTAAAACGGCCGCTATCATGACACCATTTGGTTTGCGGTTACGGCAATTGCGCGAGGAGCGCGGTGTCAGCCAGAAGGAAATGGCTGCGGCTATTCGCGTCTCGGCGGCTTATCTGTCAGCATTGGAGCACGGACGCCGTGGCCAGCCGACATGGGATCTGCTGCAGAGAATTATCGGTTATTTCAATATTATCTGGGATGAAGCGGAAGATCTGCAAAAACTGGCAATGATCTCCCATCCCCGTGTCACAATCGACACCGCCGGATTGTCACCGCAGGCGACAGAACTGGCCAATCTTCTGGCCAGTCATATCGGTATTCTTGATCAGGACATGATTACCAATCTCAGCACAATGCTGCGGCAGGCTCATAAAAAGCACCGCAGCCCGCGATAAGATGTGGGATTTTAAAACAGCGACCGCAAATCATCCATCTTGGAATTGACCAGCCAGCCATAGTAGTTTTCCTGTGGCAGCTGCTTGGTCTGCTTACCGGCATTGGCGGCAGCCAGTGCACGGGCGCGTGCATCCGCACCACCGGTATTATACAGGGTTGCTGTAATACCCGGATTGTTCGAAATATCGAAATCGGCATATTTCTTATAGGAATTGATGGAATGTTTGATCGTTGCCGCCATGTAAGGCAGGCTCAGATCAGGGTCCATAATTGTTTTATAAACCTGCGCGCCATCTTCCGCATTGAGTTTTGGCAGACCGGAGACGCGGTTGACCATGTCGGACATCTGCAGCGCTGTCAGCGGGCTGATCTGGCCAAGACCAAAGGTCTGGCCGGCATAGAACGGCTGGAAAAACACGGCAGCGAAACGGTTATTCGGATAGGATTTACCGTCAACTTTTTTGCCGCGGAACTGTGCATCCCAGACCGCTTCACGGCATGTCCACAGAGAGTAGCTGTCTGACAGGCCGGCGCATTTTTCAAATTCCGGACGTTTGACGAAATCGCCGACGCTTTCGCCTTTATATTCAAAACTCACGCCCTGTTTAACATAAGAAATCGCCTTCACATAATAGGTCTGCAACTGGTCATAGGCATCAACATTATAGGTGTGTTCCCCGATAATGGCGCCGGCAAGATGTACAGGATCAATATTATAGGCTGAAGCCGTTGATTTGATTTTGGAGCGTAAAGCGCGGTCGGTTTTCAGAAGCGTATAAATCTTCTGATATTTCGCTTCATAGGTCGTATTCAGTTTTTTGGTACGGTTGGCCGAAGCACCGGGAATTGGCGGCTGCGTCGCATTGCGGTTACCGGCCGGTACCATAGTTGTCGCCTGTGCGGCTGAGATCAGTGACAGTGCAAAAAAACCTGTTCCGGCAGCGATTGCAATCCGTTTAAAATGAGGGCCGAGATTCATAGGTAATTTTGCTCCGTTCGCATTTGCTTGTCCTGCTTAATGAGAATTTCAGGAAAGCACGGCATTTTAACTTCGCGCAGAAAATATGAAACCCTCGCGCACAAGTCGAGAGGGTTTCAAAAACTTAACTACATATGATGTGTGAATGTCACACAGTCATCTGCTTTTTACAGAATAAAGCGCGACAGATCGATATTCTTGGCCAGATCACCGATGCTGCTGCGCACATATTCGGCATCTACAGTGAAAACAGAGCCGCTTTTATCGGGCGCATTGAACGAAATATCATCCAATACTTTCTCCATAACCGTCTGCAGACGACGTGCACCGATATTCTCAATGGTGGAATTGAGGTCAACGGCAATATCTGCAAGCGCATCAATCGCGTCATCGGTGATTTCCAGCGTCACTTCTTCTGTAGCCATCAGAGCCACATATTGTTTCAGCAGGCTCACTTCAGTTTCGGTCAGGATCGAGCGGAAATCTTCCCGTGACAGGGCATTGAGCTCAACACGGATCGGCAGACGACCCTGCAATTCCGGCAGCAAATCCGACGGCTTGGAAACATGGAAAGCACCGGAAGCGATAAACAGAATATGGTCGGTTTTTACCGGCCCGTATTTGGTTGCAACGGTTGTGCCTTCAACAAGCGGCAGCAGGTCGCGCTGCACACCCTCGCGGGAAACCCCTGCTCCCATACCGCCTTCACGCGATGCGATCTTGTCGATTTCATCAAGGAAGACGATACCGTCATTCTGGGTGGCTTCCAGCGCTTCCTGTGTTACCTGATCCTGATCCAGCAACTTGTCGGATTCATCATTGATCAGCAGAGCATAGGATTCTTTGACGCTTGTTTTGCGTGGCTTGGTACGGCCGCCCATGGCTTTGCCCAGCATATCGCTCAAATTGATCATGCCGATATTGGCACCCGGCATTCCCGGCATTTCAAAACCCGGCATGCCGGAACTGTTATCGGCCAGTTCAATCTCGATTTCTTTATCGTCGAGCTCACCTTCGCGCAGCTTTTTGCGGAAACTGTCACGGGTTGCAGGGCTGGCGGTTTTGCCGACCAGTGCATCCAGTACGCGTTCTTCCGCATTGATATGGGCTTTGGCTTTGACTTCCTCGCGTTTTTTCTCACGCACGAGACCAATGGCGATTTCTACCAGATCA
>JAIRVW010000411.1 GCA_031253705.1 Brucellaceae bacterium | reverse complement strand
GCAGCGGGATAAATTCTTCTGCATCGCCCGGAACAATATCAAAGCGACGGCTGCGCCATTCTTCCTTTGCCTGCTCAATACGTTCTTTTGATGATGAAACGAAGTTCCACCAGATGTAGCGGCGGCTGTCCATGGCTTCCCCGCCGAAGACCATAATCTGCGCGCCCTCACCGGCAAAATTCTGCGGCACGGCTTCAATCACAATATCATCGCCCTGCCGGAAGGCCAGAAGCTGATTATCCGTAAACACTTCTCCGGCAATGCGCACAGCCCCGCTCAGGATATAAATTGCACGTTCTTCCTGTATTGCAGGCAAATGAAACTTGCCGCCCGCTTCAATAAATACATCGGCATAGAGCGTTTCGCTAAAAATCGGCACATCGGATTTCAGCCCGTGCATATCGCCGATCATCAGCCGCATACGGAATTCTTTTTCCTGCAGCCACGGCAATTCCGCAACCGTATGATTGCTGAATTGCGGCGCCATATTTTCATAGCGCTCCGGCAGCGCAACCCATGTCTGCACACCGGAAATCGCCAGCGGCTCCCCGCGCATTTCCTCGGGTGTGCGCTCGGAATGCACAATCCCGCGCCCTGCCGTCATCAAATTGACCTCACCCGGATTAATCACCTGCTCGGTGCCGAGACTGTCACGATGACGGATATTGCCGTCCAGAAGATAGGTTACCGTAGAAAGACCGATATGCGGATGCGGCGCCACATCCAGCGCCTCACCTGCCCGCAGTAATGCTGGCCCCATCCGGTCAAAGAAAATGAACGGCCCGACAAGGCGGCGTTTCGCAGTCGGCAAAGCTCTGCGCACCTGCAAACCGCCCACATCACTGGTGCGCGGAATAATCAATGTTTCAATCGAGTCGATAGACTGAAGATCACCGGGAACCGGATCCTGACCAGGGAAAAAACTCACGAAACCGTCCTTCCAGAAATATCCGAAAATGAAACCGTATTCAGTATATCATAAAATAGAAATGTCCGGAACTTTGTGTCCGGACATCCCATCACAAATCAGTCAGCTTTGCTGAGATTACTTCTGACCCAGCATTTTCAACAATTGCTGCATATCAGGTACCTGACCATTGGCTGTCAGCTTGTCGACAATGCCCGGAAGCGCTGCAGAAAGCTCTGCCAGCAAATCCTGTTCGCTGATGCCGGCCTGACGGGCAATATCAGAAATGGTATTTTTGCCAAGCGCATTGCCCAGCTGATCCGGTGCAATCGGCGCATTGCTGCCGCCGCCAACCCAGCTGTCCACCTTGTCGGCATGACCGGCTTGTGTCAGCTGTTCAAGCAAACCGCCTAAGCCGCCGCCCAGACCACCACCGCTGCTTGTCGGCGCCGCCTGTCCGGCAGAAGAACCGCCCAGAACACCACCAAGAAGGCCACCCAGCACACTGCCGAGGCCGCCAAGACCACCCGCCTGCGAATTGGCCTGATTATCTGCCTGCTGATTGCCGCCGCCCAAAACGCTGCCCAGCAAGTCCCCCAGACCACCACCGGATGATGTATGATCCGGCGCAGGCACCTGTGCCTGCTGTTTGTCATCGGATTTACCGCTGAACATACGGCCAACGAGCAATGCACCCAATGCAATAAGAACCGGCTTGGTCAGACTGCCGCCCGGTACCGGTTCATTCTTAGAAGAGTCACCACCAAAAAGGCCCATTTTATACTTCCTCCAAACCTGCAAAAGTGCCGGATGATCAGTAGCATTACGCAAAATTATGATCTTGGCAAGATTGTCACTTGCCAAGATCATAATGATATGGGAGCGTTTTGTGCTGTTTTCCAGAGCCTGTATTACCGGTCTGACCGGCAATATTTGCTTATTTATTTTTCATTTCCGCATCTTTGCAGGCTTCAGGATTTATCCCGCATGCAAAATGCTTTGCGACACGGAGAAAATACAATGTCAGTTATCAGCTGGATTATTCTCGGTCTCATTGCCGGTTTTATCGGCAGCAAAATTGTCAATAAAAGCGGTCAGGGCATGCTGATGGATATCGTTCTCGGTATTGTCGGCGCAGTCATCGGCGGTGTTATTTTCAACTTCTTCGGGGCAGCCGGTGTCACCGGTCTCAATATTTACAGCCTGATCGTCTCCGTTATCGGTGCGGTTGTGGTGCTGTTTCTGTATCACGCAGTCAGCGGACAGAAGCAGCTGCGCTAATCCGAAACGGACAGTCGAATGCATTGGATTGAGCCATATATTGCAGCCTATGGCTCAATCGCTCTGTTTATCATCATTTATTTCGAAAGCTTCGGCGCACCGGTGCCCGGAGAATCGGTGCTGATTGTCTCGTCATTGCTGGCTCAGCAAGGCACCTTGTCTCTGCCGGTCATGCTGACGGCTGTGTTTTTCGCGGCCATTCTCGGTGACAGCACCGGTTATCTGATCGGTCATTTTGGCGGGCGCAAAGTTTTGCTGCGCTTTGGCCCCTATGTAAAACTCACACCCGAGCGGCTGCAGAAATTCGAAGCGCTGTTTGAGAAATATGGCAGCGGCATTGTGATTACCGCCCGTTTCATCGCCGTACTGCGTCAGTTAAACGGCATTATGGCCGGTGCTTTAAAAATGCACTGGCTGAAATTTGTCTCAGCCAATATTATCGGTGCGGCACTCTGGGTTCTGGTCTGGGGCGCAGGCCCTTATTATTTCAGCGCCCTTTTCCGCTCATTTATAAGCAATTGAACATGATCCGCAGAACCGTTACCGCAGACCACGAAGCAAGCTACGCTGATCCGATCAGCGTCAGGCAAGGCGATGCATTACATCTCACCGGTGAAGATTTTAACTGGGACGGACATTTATGGTTGTGGGCGGTCAATAGCAGCGGCAAAGGTGGATGGATTCCCGACACTTTGGTGAAACACACTACTGATGGCTGTTTTGCCGCTAAGGATTATTCAGCCATGGAATTATCCTGCGCAAAAGGGCAGGTTTTGGAGAGCTTTGAAACCACCCATGGCTGGGCATGGTGCCGTTCACAGGACGGGAATGAGGGCTGGGTGCCTCTTAAAAACCTATCCTGCTAAAAATTATGCCTCACCTTGGGGGATGAGGCATATATCTTATTGAAGGATTATTCCGGATCGAGCGGCTCGGTGCCTGAAGGCTGACCGTCGCGGTTGAGCTTGATTTTCTCAACTTTATCTTCCGCTGATTGCAGCAGTTTTTCGCAATGATTTTTCAGTGCTTCACCGCGCTCATAAATCAGGATCGATTTTTCCAGAGGCACATCACCGCGTTCCAGATCATCAACAATCGTTTCCAGTTGTTTGAGCGCCTGTTCGAAGCTCATCACTGCGATATCATCATTGGAAGCGTTTGGCTCGGTCATAATTTATCCTTTCATCAAACGCGTAATATGCGCTGCGGCGGAAAAGGACAAGCCCTGTAAATCATATCCGCCTTCAAGAAAACTGATCAGCCGGTTATTACAGCACCGGCCGGCGCGCTCCATCACCTGCCCTGTCGCCCAGTCATAATCGGCTTCAGTCAAATTAAGTTGAGCTAACGGGTCAAGATAATGACCATCAAAGCCCGCTGAAATCAAGATCAGGTCAGGGCGAAAATTATCCAGTGCCGGTAAAACACGCGATGAAAATGCGTCGCGAAATTCGCGGCTGCCACTGTCTGCCGGCAAAGGTGCATTGACGATATTGCCAACGCCGGTTTCTTTCAGCAAACCTGTCCCCGGATAAAGCTGCGCCTGATGTGTTGAACAAAACAGCACATTTTTATCTGCTTCAAATATATCCTGCGTACCGTTACCGTGATGCACATCCCAATCGATGATCGCTACGCGTTCCGCACCAAAATGGCTCTGCGCATAGCGGGCAGCTATCGCGGCCGTATTGGTGATGCAGAAACCCATCGCCGTATCGGCCGTAGCATGATGACCAGGCGGACGGGCAGCAATAAAAACATTATCCGCCTGCCCGTTAAATACATCTTCGACCGCCGCAAGGGC
>JAIRVW010000392.1 GCA_031253705.1 Brucellaceae bacterium | reverse complement strand
GATATAGCTTTCCGCGCCCACCAATTCAACCGCATCGACAGTAACATCTGCACTGAATGCACCGGCATCACCATCAAGACTGAAACCTTCAGGACGCACACCGATTGTTGCGGTGGCGGACGGAAGTTTGTCACTCAGGCCGCGCATCCACGGGGCTGCAATGCCGCCGGCATCTTTGCAGGACAGCAAGTTCATGGATGGTGAGCCGATGAAAGTCGCAACGAAGGTTGTTGCAGGCTTTTCATAGAGTTCAATCGGCGTACCGACCTGTTCAATATGACCGGCGTTCAGCACAACCAGACGGTCAGCCAGTGTCATCGCTTCCATCTGGTCGTGGGTTACGTAAACACTGGTCACGCCGAGTGAACGCTGCAGGCGTTTGATTTCTACACGCATATGCACGCGCAGTTTGGCATCGAGGTTCGAGAGTGGTTCGTCGAACAGGAAGGCCGCCGGTTCGCGCACAATCGCACGTCCCATGGCAACGCGCTGGCGCTGACCACCGGAAAGCTGGCGTGGTTTACGTTCCAGAAACTGCTCGATTTCCAGTGCTTTTGCAGCCTTGGCGATACGCTGTTCGATCTCGGCCTTCGGCGTATTGCGGTTCTTCAGACCATAGGCCAGATTCTGGCGCACAGTCATATGCGGATAGAGCGCATAATTCTGGAACACCATCGCAATATCGCGTTCTGCCGGTTCCAGCTCATTCACCACGCGTTCAGCGATAGAAACTGTGCCGGACGTAATGCTTTCCAGACCTGCGATCATACGCAGCAAAGTGGATTTACCGCAGCCGGAAGGGCCGACCAGAACAACCAGCTCACCATCGGCGATTTCCAGCGAGATGCCTTTAATGGTCTCGACATTGCCGCCATAGACCTTTTTTACGTTATCAAGAGAAATACGAGCCATTATTTTTCCGTTTCAACAAGACCTTTGACGAACCATCGCTGCATCAGAACCACGACGATGATCGGAGGGATGATCGCAAGGATCGTTGTCACCATCACAAAATGCCATGGTGTTGCGGCGTCAGCGAAGTCCACCATTTTACGCAAAGCGATGATGATCGTGTTCATCTTTGCATCATTGGTGACCAGCAGAGGCCAGAGATATTGTGTCCATCCGAAAATGAACAGGATAACAAAGAGTGCTGCAATATTGGTTTTCGACAGCGGCAGCAGAATGTCTTTCATGAACCGCCATGGCCCTGCATTATCAATACGCGCGGCCTCCACAAGCTCTCCCGGAATGGTCAGGAAAAACTGGCGGAACAGGAATGTTGCGGTTGCTGAAGCCATCAGCGGCAGGGTCAGGCCGGCATAGGTATCAATCATGCCGAGATCGACGATCACCTTATAGGTCGGCAGAATGCGCACTTCGACCGGCAGCATCAGCGTGATGAAGATCATCCAGAAAAACACCATGCGGAAGCGGAAGTTGAAGAACACAATCGCAAAAGCAGAGGTGAAAGAAATGATGATTTTACCGATAGCAATCGCCAGCGCCACAACTGTGGAGTTGAACAGCAGGCGCTCAAGGCTCACACCGACAGTGCGTTCCACACCACCGGTCAGAGCATCACGGTAGTTCTCAATAAAATGGTCACCCGGCAGCAGAGAAATCGGAGGGCGCAGGATTTCCGCCGACGTCATGGTCGAAGCCACAAAAGTATAATAAATCGGGAAGGCAACAATGATGATGCCGATGATCAGCGCCAGATGGCTGATCGCGATAGTAACGGGATTACGTTCAATCATTGTCTGACCTCAGGAATAATGTACGCGCTTTTCAACAAAGCGGAACTGGAACGCCGTAAGGGCAATAACGATCACCATCAGGATCACGGACTGTGCTGCTGATGAGCCGAGGTTCAGATTGACGAAACCGTCATTATACACTTTGTACACCAGCGTTTCCGTGGCTTTGGCAGGGCCGCCGCCGGTCACCGCATGGATGATGCCGAAGGTGTCAAAGAACGCATAAACCGTGTTCACAACCAGCAGGAAGAAAGTGGTCGGAGCCAGCAGCGGGAAGGTGATTGACCAGAACCGCTTCACACCGCGCGCGCCGTCAATTGCCGCAGCTTCAAGCAGGGATTTCGGAATGGCCTGAAGACCGGCTACAAAGAACAAGAAATTATAGCTGATCTGTTTCCACGATGCGGCAAAGACCACCAGTGCCATGGCCTGATCACCTTTGAGCAGCGGATCCCAGTCAAAACCGGCATTACGCAGCAGATAGGCCAGTGTGCCCATGGCGGGCGAGAACATGAACAGCCATAAAATACCGGCAATGGCCGGAGCCACGGCATAGGGCCAGATCAGCAATGTGCGATAGAGGTTTTTGCTGCGCACGACTTTTTCTGCGGCGGTTGCCAGAAACAGCGCGACTGCCATCGACAAGACCGCCGTGGCAATGCTGAAGAAAATCGTGATCTGAAACGAATGCAGATAATTCGGATCGGCAAACAAAGCGGAGAAGTTCTTCAGCCCGACAAATGTACTGCGCAGACCGAACGGATCTTCACGCATCATCGACTGATAAATCGCCTGACTGGCCGGCCAGAAAAAGAAAACAAAAGTGAGTATGAGCTGCGGCGCAACTAATAAATAGGGTAGCACCTTGTTGGGAAAAACAACACGCTGCACAAAGATCTCCTTCAAATTGCAGTGCCGGCACCGAAAAGGCGCATAAAAGGCACAGCAAGTTTTTGAAATGCGGCACAATCCCTGCAATCAATCGGGGCAGAGGTTGTGTTTGTATGTCTTGTGCACATTCTGAAAGACGCTCAGGTTTTTCAAAAATGTGCTCTGAATATAAGCCAATCCTCAAAACGCTTCTGAAGATGGGTTTATATGCAGAATGAAGAAAGCCGCGTGTCCCGTCAGAGACGCGCGGCCTGTATCCTTAGCGGCTTACAGCTTCAGCAATGGCTGCATTGCCACGCTCAACGGCGTTTTTCAGCGCAGTTTTTGCATCCTGCTTACCGGCCAGCATTGCTTCATATTCTTCATTGAGAATATCACGAACCTGCGGCAGGTTTACGAGGCGCACGCCTTTGGAATTGGCAGTCGGCTCTTTGCCCATCATCTGCAGGATCGGTGTTTCACGACCCGGGTTCTTGTCGTAGAAGCCGGATTTCTTGGTTTCTTCGTAGGCTTCCAGTGTTACAGGCAGATAGCCGGAAACCTGATGCAGGCGAGCCTGAATGTCGGTCTGGGACAGGAAGTTAAAGAACTGGGCAATGCCCTTATATTCTTCATCGCTCTTGCCTGCGAAGACCCAGAGGCTGGCGCCACCCGGAATGGTGTTCTGCGGACGGCCTTCGCCTTCGTAATAAGGCAGCTGACCGATACCGTAATTCAGGCCGGATTTAACCACATCGCCCAAACCGCCCGAAGATTCCGTCAGCATGGCGCACTCACCGGAAGTAAAGAGCTGCTTGGCTTCGGATGTACGGCCGCCGTAACGGAAGGCACCGTCTTTGGCCAGATCTGCGAGACCCTGAAAATGCTGCTCAAACAGAGGCGCATTGATTTCCAGTTTCACATCGAGACCTGCAAGGCCGTTTTCGTTGGTGCCGTATGGGACATTGTTCCATGCCGCGAAGTTTTCAGTCTGAATCCATGTCAGCCATGTCGAGGTATAACCGCAGGCAGAAGCGCCGCTTGTTTTGATCTTGCGTGCTGCTTCAAACACTTCAGGCCATGTTTTCGGCGCAACTTCAGGATCAAGGCCAGCCTTCTTGAAGGCATCTTTATTGTAATAAAGGATCGGCGAAGAGGAGTTATACGGGAAGGACAGCATAGTGCCATCCGGCTTGGAATAATAAGCGGTGATACCGGAGAGGTATTTCGACTTATCGAATTTGAAGCCGCCTTTTTCCAGCACTTCGGCAACAGGCACAACCGCACCTTCAGCGCCCATCATCACGCCGCTGCCGGCATCGAAGACCTGCAGGATGGCTGGTGCCTGCTTGGAACGGAATGCAGCAATACCGGCATTCAGCGTTTCAGGGTAGCTGCCTTTATAAACCGGAACGATCTTGAATTCGCTCTGGCTTTCATTGAATTCTTTTGAGAGCTGTTCAACAACTTCGTTGTTGGAGCCGGCCATACCGTGCCACCATTGCAGTTCTGTCACTGCAAATGCGTTGGATGCGAATGCAACGGACATTGTTAATGCCGCTACTGAAACAGTCATCAGACGTTTGGACATGACTTCTCCCTGAAGTTCGATGAGACGGAAAGCGGAAAACAGTTACTGCGGATGCGGGCTGTTCAAAGATGCTGTTCCGTGGTTGTCGTAAGCTCTTTCGTTTTAGCGCATATAACATTTAATACGAAAGAGAAAAGCTATATTGCGAAAGCTATTCACGCATAATTCAATCGATAGTCACATTTTGGCGAAGAGTTTGTCACAAAACAAGCGATAATAAAATTACGCGGCAAGAAAATCAGGTTTTGCTGAAATATGAAGAGGCGAAAGTGATTCTGCGATCAGAGGCAGAGTGCAGATGCCTTGAATGCGTCAGTTCCTGATCTTTTTGCGCTATCAGAGTGGTTTCAGCAAAATCTCAGTTTTTGCAGGCATTTGATATGCAGCGCTTTCCGGATTTCAGGCAGAAAAAAAGCCGGACTGAAAAGCCCGGCTGAATTTAAGAAGGCATAAAGATGCCTTCGAGGGGAACACTTGCAGCGCGAAATGGGAGGAAGCGCGCCAGCAAGTGACCCTCATATGGCGCAAGCTTTCAATAAGTTCAAGGTCATGTTCGCACTTTTTTGACCAAAACGTAAAAATAATTGCACTTTCGTATTTTATGCAACAGTTTCGGTGCCTGCGCAGTTTTCCGGAAAGGCTTTATCCGCGTCGTGCCTGCATAATGCCGGCAATTACAACAATACCGCCGCAAATCTGCCAGATGCTCAGTGGTTCTGACAGGAGAATCCACGCCAGAATGGCGGCAACGACGGGTTGGATCAGCAAGGTCAGCGAAGAGAATGCCACCGGCAACCATGCAATGGCGAAAGTGATCAGGCTTTGTCCTGCAGCCTGTGTCATCCATGCCAACGCACAGACGACAGCCCAGCCAAAAAGTGTAAGCGGGAAATATTGTGTCTCAAAAATCAGTGCCAGCGGCAGAATAGTCAGTGTGGCGCTGATCGTTGTGCAAAGCATGATGGTGGACGTTGAGAACCGGCGGCGTGTAAAGCCGAGCATCAGAATATACCCTGCATAAAGCACAGCTGCGATTAATGCGACGCCATCGCCTTTCAGACTACTGTGACCCGAGAGGTCAGGGCCACCTTTCAGAATAAGCACGCCGATAATTGCCATCGCCAGACCGCTGATGAAAATCTTGCTGATTTTCTGTTTCAGAAACAGCCAGCCGCCAAGTGCAACGAAAATCGGTGACAGATTAACGATCAGTGTGGAATTGGCCACAGAGGTCATGGTCAGAGAGATATGCCAGACCACCAGCTCCAGCCCGATCAGAATGCCGGGCACGGCAAGAATGGCGAGATCGGCAAGAGAAGTAGGTTTGGCCTGATCAGCGCCGTGTTTGACACGGTTATTGAGGATCAGCATCGGAATGATTGCCAATGCCAGACGCCAGAAGGCGGTTACAATCGGACCGGTTTCCGCAAAGCGAACCAGAATAGGGGAGCAGCTGATCAGCAGCCCGCCGAGTAACAGCGCGAAAATTGCTTTTCTCTGTGTTTCAGGGGTGCTTTGCAGCAGGCCGGATACACTGGCGGACGGCGCTTCGGGAAGTGTCTTGTTCATTTTTGACCCGCCGCCCCGAAAGGGCAGCCTTATAAAAGAGGTGCAACATAACAGGTGTCATGATGCTGACAGGATAGGCTGATTACAGAAAACTGATCTGCTGCCTGCGACATAACTTGTCATCAGTGCCGGTCTTCTGTTCCGGTCAATTCTCAGCAGTCTTTCTTGATATATATCAAAACATATCCGTAAAAAAGCGCGTCTTTTGACAGACGCGCTTTTTCTTCAGGTAACGGTTACCGGCTTATTCTTCGTAGCCGACAATGCCTTTGATTTCGACGAATTCACGCAGACCGAACACGCCGTATTCACGACCGTTACCGGACTGTTTGTAGCCGCCGAATGGTGCAGCACCATCCCATGGCGCTTCATTAATATAGACATTACCCGTGCGCAGGCGCTTGGACAGAGCCTGTGCTTCTTTCAGGTCACCCTGAATATAAGAGGCAAGGCCATAGACTGTGTCATTGGCCATTTCGACGGCTTCATCCAGATCGTCATAGCCGATCATCGACAATACAGGGCCGAAGATTTCCTCACGGGAAATGCGCATATCATGGCCGACGCGGGCAAAGATGGTCGGACGTACATAATAGCCGGCATTCAGTTCCGCAGGGCGGCCTGTACCGCCTGTTACCAGTTCTGCGCCTTCATCAATGCCGGACTGGATCAGATCCTGAATTTTGTCGAATTGCAGCTGGCTCACTACCGGGCCGAGATCAGTTTCCGCTGAATTCGGATCACCGGTGCTGAATTTTTCAGCGGCATCACGGGCGATGGCAATTGCATCATCCATGGCTTCCTGCGGCACCAGCATACGGGTCGGGGCATTGCAGGACTGACCGCTATTACCGAAGCAACGGGTAACACCGGTACGGATTGCTTTATCCAGATCGGCGCTGCGCAGGATAATATTCGGGGATTTGCCGCCGAGTTCCTGATGCACACGTTTAACGGTTGGTGCTGCGGTCTGTGCAACATTGATGCCGGCGCGGGTGGAGCCGGTGAAAGATACCATATCCACGTCTTTATGGCCGGAAAGGGCGACGCCGACAGTCGGGCCATCACCGTGCACCAGGTTGAACACGCCTTTCGGCACGCCTGCCTCATGCATGATTTCCGCAAACAGAATAGCGCTGACCGGTGCAATTTCCGATGGTTTCAATACCATGGTACAGCCGGTTGCAATTGCTGGGGCGACTTTGGCCGCGATCTGGTTGATCGGCCAGTTCCACGGGGTAATCATCGCCACAACGCCGATCGGTTCATGCACAACGCGGGTGGAGCCCTGCATATACGCATATTCAAAGACTTCAGCGGCTTTAATCGCTTCCGTCAGATGGGCTGAACCGGAGCCGGCCTGTGCGGATTTCGCCATAGCCAGCGGTGCGCCCATTTCCTGCGAAATTGCTGCACCAATTTCATCGGAGCGACGGTTAAAAATTTCAAGAATACGTCTGAGCAGAGCGAGGCGCTCTTCTCTGCTGGTGACGGAGAAGCTCTCAAAGGCAGCTTTAGCGGCAGCAACGGCTTTGTCGACATCGGCAGCGGTGCCCATTGCGATCTTAGTGAAAGGCTGCTCCGTTGCCGGATTAATAACATCGAGTGTTGTTACCGGGCTTTGTGCAGGATCAACCCATTCCCCGTTGATATAAAATTTGAGTCCGCGATCCATGGTTCCCATCCTGTCATGCTTGTTTGAATGCTGATTATTTCAGAATTTTTGCGCGCAGTTTAGTCCTAAACCTTGTGATTACAACCGCATAAACAGGAATGCAGATGGAAAAATTTGCTATCTATGCTGAGGTGTGAATGAAGTATATCAATGTGCAATAAGTATTGTGATGTCGCATTCTCTGAAGTTTAATAAATATTAGCAATATTTTATATTATTTATTGGTATTGACTATCGATTGATTGAGTATTTATAAAAAATAAGTTTTGGCGAATTAGAATTTACTTAATTTAGCGATGCTAAAATATTATTTTCTTGTATTAATCTCTGATGTTGATGATTACGTACAATGCAGTACTGCGCAAGGCTTTGCCGGAACGAAACGATAAGTGCACAATTGCAAACTGCGAGACGGATTGCTTGTGCACCGAAGGTTTTTGTCGGGTGAGCATATGCAAACAAAGAGTGTAACTCAGAGCGGGAAATTTAATTCCGTACAGATCCTGCGCGGTCTGGC
>JAIRVW010000356.1 GCA_031253705.1 Brucellaceae bacterium | reverse complement strand
TGTCTGTTTTCAGGCCATGCGCCGGATTGTTCTTTTTAAGAACGGCTTGTCTTCAGACTTTCTCGAAACACCAACCCCCGGCGCCGTATCCCGTGAATTTCACGGATACATCAGGAGTCTACATGTCAGATTTTAACCCGACACGCGAAGATTTTGAAGCTCTGCTGGCTGAGTCCTTCGCCAATAATGACCTTGCAGAAGGTTATGTTGTTAAGGGCCGTATTGTTGCCATCGAAAAAGACATGGCAATCATCGATGCAGGTCTCAAAGTTGAAGGCCGCGTGCCGCTGAAGGAATTCGGCGCTAAGGGCAAAGACGGCTCGATGAAGCCGGGCGACGAAGTAGAAGTTTACGTTGAGCGTATCGAAAACGCGCTTGGCGAAGCTGTTCTGTCGCGCGAAAAAGCTCGCCGCGAAGAAAGCTGGGTTCGCCTCGAAGAGAAATTCGGCAAAGGTGAGCGCGTTGACGGCGTTATCTTCAATCAGGTTAAGGGTGGTTTCACCGTTGATCTCGATGGTGCCGTTGCGTTCCTGCCACGTTCACAGGTTGACATTCGTCCGATCCGCGACGTTACACCTCTGATGCACAATCCGCAGCCGTTTGAAATCCTGAAAATGGACAAGCGTCGCGGCAACATCGTTGTGTCCCGTCGTACCGTTCTGGAAGAATCCCGTGCGGAACAGCGTTCTGAAATCGTTCAGAACCTTGAAGAAGGTCAGGTTGTTGACGGCGTTGTTAAGAACATCACCGATTACGGTGCGTTCGTTGACCTCGGCGGCATCGATGGCCTGCTGCACGTTACCGACATGGCATGGCGCCGTGTAAACCATCCTTCCGAAATCCTGACTATCGGTCAGCAGGTTAAGGTTCAGATCATCCGCATCAACCAGGATACACATCGTATTTCCCTAGGCATGAAGCAGCTGGAAAATGATCCTTGGGATGGCATCGGTGCGAAATATCCGGTTGGCAAGAAGATCACTGGTAACGTAACCAACATCACCGATTACGGTGCATTTGTTGAAATCGAACCAGGTATCGAAGGTCTGATCCACGTTTCCGAAATGTCCTGGACAAAGAAGAACGTACATCCGGGCAAAATCCTGTCGACCTCTCAGGAAGTCGAAGTTGTTGTGCTCGAAGTGGATCCGGTCAAGCGCCGTATTTCGCTCGGTCTCAAGCAGACCCTCGACAACCCATGGACAACTTTCGCTCAGAAATACCCAGCCAACAGCGTTGTTGAAGGCGAAGTCAAGAACAAGACCGAATTCGGCCTGTTCATTGGTCTCGACGGCGATGTAGACGGCATGGTTCACCTGTCGGATCTCGACTGGAACCGTCCGGGCGAACAGGTTATCGAAGAGTTCAACAAAGGTGACGTTGTTAAGGCAGTCGTTCTCGATGTAGACATCGAAAAAGAACGTATCTCCCTCGGCATCAAGCAGCTGACCGGCGACAGCGTTGGTGAAGCAGCTTCTTCCGGCGACCTGCGCAAAAACGCAGTTGTTTCCTGTGAAGTAACCGGCATCACCGATGGCGGCATCGAAGTTAAACTGGTTGATCACGACATCGAAAGCTTCATCAAGCGTTCGGATCTGTCCCGTGACCGTGACGAGCAGCGCCCAGAGCGTTTCTCCGTTGGCCAGAAAGTTGACGCACGCGTCATCGCCTTCGACAAGAAAACCCGCAAGCTGCAGGTTTCCATCAAGGCTCTCGAAATTGCTGAAGAAAAAGAAGCTGTTGCTCAGTACGGTTCCGCAGACAGCGGTGCATCGCTCGGTGACATTCTTGCTGCAGCAATGAAGAAGTCCGAAAACAACTAATACGGATTGAGCGGAACTTTTAGTTCTGCCTGTCTTAGATGTTGAAATCCCCCGCCGGAGCAATCCGGCGGGGGATTTTTTTGTTTTCAAATAAACAATTTACAAAATAAATAAAAATACATCGTTAAACAATAATTATAAAATACAAAATAAATAAATAATTTCACACGCACTTTAATTTGAGATAATATACTTAACGTATAGCAGCATTACATATTTTATACATTAATTTTTATAAATAATTTTCAACGAAAGGAAACACCATGGCAAAAGGGACATTTTTAAACGTCTTGCCATATGTCTTCGAAGAAGAGGGAGGATATGTTAATCATCCGGCTGATCCGGGTGGCCATACCAATATGGGAATTACACAGGCCACTTTATCTGCATGGATGGGGACAAAGGCAACTATTGCCGATATCCGCAATCTCGACCAGAAGACAGCCGCTGATATTTACAAGGCAAATTATTGGGACAAAGTTGCCGGTGATGTGCTGCCGGCAGGCATTGATTATGCGGTTTTTGATTATGCCGTTAACTCCGGCCCTGCCCGTGCCGCGAAAGCCTTGCAAAAAATCGCCGGTACCGCACAGGACGGGATTATCGGAGATCAGACGCTCAGTGCTGTGATGCTGCGCGACCCGTCAAGTGTCATTAACAATCTGTGTGATGCACGGCAGGCATGGCTGCAAACGCTGACAACATACAAAACTTTCGGCAAGGGATGGTCCGCACGTGTCAAACGGGTTCGCGCCCGCGCCCTTGATCTGGTGAAAAACCACCAACCGTCCGGTGAGGCCGTTCCGCCAAAGAAAACCAGAAGCACAACGGAACGGGATGCCAAACCGGTCATACCGGCAATTTTGAAAAAACCAGAAACACTCGCCCCCCTCAGCGGTGTGCTCACCGGCATCACCGCGATAGCATCCGGCAACGGCCCTGTTCAGATCGCTGTTGCTGTTATTATGATTGCACTGACAATTGCAGGCCTGTGGTATCTCCTGCATCGTAAGCAAAAATAATGCCGCCAGGTGGTGATATCCGGCGGTATTAAGTGAACAGCCTCAAATCAGGACAATTGAGGCTGGTATCAGGCAACCCCAAGCAGAGCAATCAGAGACAGGCTGATGGCTCCCAGCGCCAGCAGAGAGAAGACGGCGGTCAGCGTAACACGGCCGCCGGCTTTGACCACTGTACGCACATCCACACCCAAGCCCAGACCGGCCATAGCAACCACAGTCAGCGCTGTGCTGGCCTCATGCAGCGGCGGCAGCGCCACTTGCGGGATCAGCGACAGGCTGCGCAGTGCCATCATTCCCAAAAAGCCGATGATAAACCACGGCACCATCTGCGATAATTTCGGACGGGCACCGCCCGACTTCGCACCAATAACGCCGATTGTCACAATAACCGGCCCCAGCATCAGCACGCGCACCAGCTTGACCAGTGTACCGATCTGCACACTCAGAGCAGCCACAGGCGCAGTTGCGGCCAAGACCTGCGGCACGGCATAGACCGTAAGACCTGCCAGAATACCATATTGCGCAGCCGACATATTCAAAAGCGGCACCAGCAAAGGCAGGCACAACACGACGACAACGCCCAGTACAGCTGTGAAAGCAATGGATGAGGCCACATCATCGCCATTCGCGCCAATTACGGGTGCAGTAGCGGCAATTGCCGAGTTACCGCAAATCGAGTTGCCGCAGGCCACCAGCACAGACATACGGTGAGACAGACGCATCATCCGCCCGATTGTATAGCTGATACCGATCGACAAGGTCACAACACCGGCAATACCGCCGATCAAGGCAGGGCCTGCCTGCATCACGGCTTCCGCGCTGATAGAAGCACCGAGCAACACGATCGCAATTTCCAGCACCATCTTGGATGAAAACTGAATGCCTGCATGATAGCGGCCGGAGAGACTGAACAGGGAGCGTACCGCTGCACCGATCAGAATGGCCAGCACGATTGATTCCAGCCATGCCCGCCCGAAATAGTGCGCCTCGATATGTTCCAGCCCGTAAGCTGCCATACTCACCACAAGACAGAGCATCAATCCGGGCAAAATACGGGAGAAATTAGAACGAAGATTATGTGGCATGATTGCATTTCCGATAATTTTTCCAATTCTATCGCTTATTTCAATCATTCATTCCATTTGAAAATATGGTACATTTCATTCAGTTAAATCGAATGGTTCTACCCCATGACCCTTGAGCAATTACGGATATTTGCGGAAGTCGCCCGTCAGCAACATCTGACCCGTGCAGCCGAGAGCCTGCATCTGACGCCGTCTGCGGTGAGTGCGGCGATTAAAGCACTGGAAGAGCGCTATGCGACGCAACTCTTCAACCGCATCGGCAGACGTATTGAGCTGAATGAAACGGGACGTATTTTTCTGCATGAGGCCGAGGCTGTGCTTGCCCGTGCACAGGCAGCAGAGCTGACACTGAGCGAGATTACCGGCCTGCAGCGCGGCAGCCTGCATATCTATGCCAGCCAGACCACAGCCAGCTACTGGCTACCACCGGTGCTGGCACGGTTTCATACCGCCTATCCGATGATTGATCTGAAACTCTCTATCGGTAACAGCGAGCAGGTGGTTGAAGCTTTACGGGAGGGACTGGCAGATACCGGCTTTATTGAAGCAGAGATTGACGAGCCGCTGCTACATAAGGAGCCGGTTGCCTATGACGAGCTGATTACAGTCGTCAGCCCCGCACATCCGTGGGCACAGCTTAAAACTTTACCGGCAGAACAACTGAGTGAAAGTTTCTGGATTTTGCGCGAACAAGGTTCCGGAACCCGTGCCGTGTTTGAAACTTATCTGCGCGAACAAGGCTGCGATCCGGCCGGTCTGCAACTGGCACTTGAGCTGCCTTCCAATGAGGCTATCTGCTCCGCTCTGACAGCAGGCAATTACGCCACCGTTCTTTCCGCTCTCGCAGCCCGCCCGCATCTGGCGGCTGGCACATTGAAACAAGTGCCGTTTACGCTGCCGCCACGGCAATTCTGGCTGCTGAACCATAAAGAGCGCTATCAGAGCCACGCCTTTAAAGCGCTATGCAAGATGATTATCAGCGGATTGTCTTGACCAGCGCCTTGTCAGGAAAACAGGTCGCAGGCTGGCCGTTCTTTGCCTGCCAGACGCCGATCGAACGACGGGTTTTAAATCCGGCCAAACCATCGGGCTTGCCGACATCATAACCTTGTTTTTGCAACCGCAACTGCATAGCCGCAACATCGGAGCGGTAAAGCCCGCCGACAGCGCCCCAGCTCTGCTGAAAATCGCCGGAGCCATAATTCATACGATCAGACATATGGCCGATAAACAGCGCATAGAGATCGCTCATATTATAGTTTTTCAGCACGTAGAAATTCGGCGTGACAATAAATGCAGGGCCGTGACGACCGGCAGGCATCAGCAGAAAACCTTCTAGTGCCATTTCCTGTGCCGGAAAAGCCTTGCCATTCACACGGGTGACACCCAGTGCCGCCCAGTCTTTGAAGCTCTTGCCCTGATCTGGCCCCTCCAATGAGCAGGAGACATTTTGCGGTACATTGACCTCAAAGCCCCAGTCACGGCCTTTCTGCCAGCCGAAATGCTGCAAATAAGCAGCAATAGACGCCAGTGGGTCCGGTACTGAAGTCCAGCTATCCCGACGCCCGTCGCCATCATAGTCAACGGCATGTTTTAAGTAGGATGTCGGCATGAATTGCGGCTGACCGAGCGCACCAGCCCAAGAGCTTTTCAGATGTGCACTGTCCATATAACCTTTTTGCACAATTTCGAGCGCAGCCAGCAACTCCGCACGGAACATATCCTTGCGGGTTGCCATAAAGGCCTTGGTCGCCAGCACTTCAAAACCGTTATAAGGGATTTTCACCGTGCCGAAGGCAGATTCACGCCCCCAGACAGCGACAACAATACCGGCAGGCACGCCGAAATCACGTTCGATTTTCGCCAGCAGGCTCTTATGCGCATTGAGCTTAACCTTGCCATTGCTGACAACGGAATCGACTGTGCCTTTACGGAAATAGTTGCCCGGTGAACCGAATTCAGATTGTGTCTGTTGTTTTGGTGTTTGCGGCTTGGTGCCGGGCGGCACCAAATCGGGCAGTTTCCAGTTCAGCTGCACACCGGAGAGAGACTGGTTAAACACGCTGCGGCTGATGCCGCGCTGTTGCGCCTGCGGCCACAGATCATTCTCCAGCCATTGCTGAAAGGCTGCATTGGTTTTGGATTGGAGTGCAGCAGAATAAGTCTGTGCCTGCGCTGCTGCTATGCTGAGCGGCGCTGCTACACCAAACAGGCTGAACACCACCAGAACCTGACGGAGGAAAGTCTTCTGCATGGCTGCTCCTGTTAGATAAGAGTGTTTAGAACCTGAATCAAAAAGTAGTCGGTCGCAAGCGAAAATGGTGATTTTCGAGTACCGGAACGGTATGCACTTTAGGTACATGGGGCCGCGTTAGCTCTATACAAGCTAACGCAAAACTAAAGATGCAGTGCAGGAAATTGCCATTTGCAGCCCGACCAGACGGTTTTTAAAGGGCAGTTCTGGCGCGTAACGCTGCTGCCAGCGTCCCCTCGTCCAGATAATCCAACTCACCGCCAACCGGCACACCATGGGCAAGGCGGGTGATTTTCACATCCATACCATCGAGCTGATCGGTAATATAATGCGCGGTGGTTTGCCCTTCGACCGTGGCATTAACCGCGAGAATAATCTCTTTGATCTCGCCACCGGTCACACGCTCAATCAGACCTTTGATGTTGAGATCATCCGGCCCTACACCATCGAGCGGCGACAGACGGCCGCCCAGCACATGATAGCGTACATTCATGGTACCGGCGCGTTCCAGTGCCCAGAGGTCGGATACATCTTCAACTACAATCAGTGTGGAGGAATCACGGCGCGGATCTTCGCAAACCGTGCACGGATCACTGGTATCCACATTTCCGCAACAGGAGCAGATGCGCACCTTTTCGGCAGCTTCCTGCATGGCAGAGCCAAGCGGCACCAGCAGCGCATCTTTTTTCTTGATCAGATGCAGTGCTGCGCGACGTGCAGAACGGGGCCCGAGCCCCGGCACGCGGGCAAGAAGCTGGATCAGACGTTCAATTTCAGGACCGGCGATTCGTTTTGACATAATGGATATCTAAAACATACAGAGCTTATGACAATCTGATTTTATCAAATTGTCGCTCTGATCTTTTGCATGAACGCGCATCTGATCCGAAAACCGCTTCGCACTTTTCGGGATACGCTTAAAGCCCGAATAGAATCGGGCGTTAATTTATAATCACATGATGTATGGATAATCTGTCGTCTTAGAACGGCAGTTTCATGCCCGGAGGAATTGGCAGACCGGCGGTCAGCGCCTGTGTCTTTTCAGCCATCATCGCTTCCAGTTTGGCTTTTGCATCATTATGCGCAGCGATAATCAGGTCTTCCAGAATTTCGCCTTCGCCTTCTTTGAGCAGCGAAGGATCGATTTTCAGGCTGGTCAATGTGCCTTTACCAAGCAGGGTTAAGCTGACCAGACCACCACCGGAAGTAGCGCTGACTTCCATCTGCGCGATTTCTTCCTGCATAGCCTGCATCTTGGCCTGCATTTCTTTTGCTTTGCTCAGCATCCCCATCATGTCACGCATGTGGCAGAACTCCTCGAATTACTCTTTTTCAATACATGGTTCATAGCTTTGGTCGTTTCAACCGCAGCTGAAATTAATCATCATCATCGGAATCGCCGCTATCCACGCCCGGATCCGGCATTTGCATTTCCAGCTCTGCATCATCATCCGGCGTGGTAATGCGCACGTCGATAATTTTTGCACCCGGAAACTTTGCAAGGATCGCTGCCACATCCGGATCAGCGCGGGCATCTGTTACCAGTTCCTCACGCCGTGCGGTTTCAACTTCAGCCACGGTCTGACCGCCGCCTTCACGGGCAACGGAAACCATCCAGCGTTCACCCGTCCAGTCCAGCAGGCGCTGCGACATATCCGTGGCCAGTGTTTTCGGCGCATGTTCGGTCAGCGCAATTTCCATACGGTTCTGACCGATAGAAACCAGACGCACAAAATTTTTGACCAGAACCTTGAACTGCAGATCGCGTTTATTGCCTGCCAGATTGACGATGTCATTCAGGTCGCGGATGCGCACGGCCTGCTGAGCAGGCTCTGTTTTAGGCTGGGCAACGGCTTGCGGCTGCATCATCTGCTGTGCAGCAGGTTCAGCTAAACGAAGGGCGGCACCACCATTATTCTGGCGCTGTACCATCTGACCGGAAACCGCATCAGCGGCTGCATAGGTTGTTGCGCCACCACCGGAACCATTACCACCGCCGCCTTGCGGAGCCGATGGTGCAGAGCCACCGCCAGTCTGACCATTGGCAATGGCTTTCAGCGCCTCGTCCAGTGTCGGCAGATCAGCAGAATGCGCCAAGCGGATCAGCAGCATTTCCGCGGCCTGCACCGGACGTGATGAGGTTTCCACCTCATGAATACCTTTGAGCAGCATCTGCCAACAGCGCGACAAAGCGCGGATCGACAATGTTTTGGCAAAGTCTGCGCCGCGTACGCGCTCGTCTTCCGAGAGCGACATATCCTGTGCCACTTCCGGTGTGAAACGCAGACGCGTAACCAGATGGTTGAAATCCGCCAGATCGCTCAGCACAACGGAAGGATCAGCACCCACATCATATTGCGCGCGGAATTCTTTCAGCACACCCGCCACGTCACCGCGCATCAGCATTTCAAACAGGTCGATAATACGCGCACGGTCGGCCAGACCGAGCATTTCACGCACAGTCTGGCTGTCGACTGTGCCGTTGCCATGCGCAATCGCCTGATCGAGAATCGAAAGACTGTCGCGTGCAGAGCCTTCACCGGCACGGGCAATCATTGCCAGCGCTGTGTCGTCCGCCTGCACATTTTCAAGGCCGGTGATCTTGCGCAACAGGCTGGTCAATGTGCCGGATTCAATACGGCGCAGATCAAAACGCTGACAGCGCGACAGTACTGTAATCGGTACTTTGCGGATTTCTGTGGTCGCAAAAATAAACTTCACATGCGGCGGCGGCTCTTCCAAAGTCTTCAGCAGGCCGTTGAAAGCCTGATTGGAGAGCATGTGTACTTCGTCGCTGATATAGACTTTGTAACGGGCAGAAACCGGACGGTAGCGGACCTGTTCAATAATCTCACGAATATCATCAATACCGGTATGTGAGGCCGCATCCATCTCGATAACATCGACATGACGGCCTTCCATAATCGCCTGACAGTGCTCGCCCAGTTCTGTGAGATGCACACTCGGCTGATCAATCGTATCGGTTTTATAATTCAGGCCGCGCGCCAGAATACGCGCCGTTGTGGTTTTACCCACCCCGCGCACACCGGTCAGCATCCATGCCTGCGCAATGCGTCCTGCTTCAAAAGCATTGGTCAGGGTGCGCACCATCGGCTCCTGACCATAAAGATCATCAAAATTCTGCGGGCGGTATTTACGGGCGAGAACGCGATAGGCGTTGTCTGCCGGTTTATTATCCATGGATTTCGCGCGCTCCTTCAGATCCCGTCTTATCAGCACAACTGCTGTAGCACAGATCGTCAGCCGATTGAAAACAGAAAGCGGCCTATCGGAAAACTTAGAATTTTCCGTGCACAACAATCTGATTTTCAGGGGAGAAAAAGGTGGGAGGCTGGCACGATGACCCGTGCCGAGCTCGTTAGGGCTGCTTCCTTCCGGACCTGACCCGGTTGGCGAGTGGTCCGTCCACCACCAACCTCCCGCGCTTCATATCGGAAATTTAAACGCAAAATGCAAGGCTCAAAAACTACGAGATAAAAAAATATAGATTACTTTCACGTATTTTATGTTTGAATAGCTGCCAACAGATATAACGGACTGCCTGAATATCTCGGATCGGGCAGTATTTTTCTTACAAGGCACAGCACCATGGCAGATTTCGCTCTTGATCACCGTCTGCAAAATGACACCTTCCCTGTCGGCCCGCTTGGCCTGTGCCAGTTGCTGCTGATGAACGACAAACGCTGGCCATGGCTGATCCTTGTGCCGCAGCGCACAGACAAGTCGGAAATCCATGAACTGACCCCGCTTGACCAGACCATGCTCAGCTTTGAAACCTCCATGGTTGCCGAAGCGATGAAAGCCGCAACCGCCTGCGAAAAGATCAACAGCGGCGCGCTCGGCAATATTGTCCGTCAGCTGCATATCCATATTATCGCCCGCAACAGCGGCGATGCGGCATGGCCGGGTCCGGTCTGGGGACATGGCACCCGCGAACCTTACACACAGGAAGAAGCCAATAAGCTGATCGGCGATTTGCGCGCCCGTCTTTCTGCTTAAATCTGGCCGCCCGAGTTGATCATATGACAGATAGCAGCCACGGTCTTGGCTTTGCCGGCAGGACGCTTGACCCGCAGGCCGAGAAACGGGATGAAACCAGTTTACCAACAGCGCTGGCTCATCCCGATGCACAATTTCTGCTCTTTGCCCGCAACAGAATTATTCTGAAACAAGATACGCCGGAACGCCGTGCCTTGTTCAGCCATGAAGATGTGCGCGCACTGCTGAACGGCATCGATTTAAACACTCATGACGCTCTGATTTTGCTGGGCGAAGCAGAAGGCATTGCCTATTTTGCGCTCGACACGGAGCTTGATCCCGAAACACTCCCTGCCCCGCTGGAAGCCGCAGAATATCGTGCACTCTATACGCATCATCTGTTGCCTCCTGCTCTGAGTGGTATGGTTGCACAAGGTGCGGCTCTTCTGGCATGGCACCGTACCCACCGCTTTTGCGGACGTTGCGGCAACCGGACAGAAATGCGCATCGGCGGCTTCAAACGGGTGTGCACATCCTGCAATGCTGAGCATTTTCCGCGCACTGATCCGGTGGTGATTATGCTGGTCACCCGTAAAACCGATAGTGGTGACATGTGTCTGCTTGCGCGAAGCCCGCATTTTGCCCCGCTGACCTATTCCTGTCTCGCGGGTTTTGTGGAACCGGGTGAGACGATTGAAAATGCTGTGCGGCGTGAAGTGCGCGAAGAATCCGGTCTGCCTGTCGGGCAGGTCACCTATCATGCCAGCCAGCCGTGGCCGTTTCCCTATTCCCTGATGATCGGCTGTTTCGCGCAGAGCCTGTCCGATGAGCTGAACCTTGACCATGATGAGCTGGAAGACGGTGGCTGGTTTACCCGCGAAGAAGCGAAAGCCATGCTGGAAGATCAGCATCCTCAAGGCTTACGCACGCCGCCAGCCGGTGCCATTGCCAGCGCGCTGATCCGGCATTGGGTGGAGAATTCAGATCAATAAAAAAACGCCGGAGTGATCCGGCGTTTTTTCAATCTGTTTCAGCCGTTTTTATTCAGCTGCAAGCAAACGCTTACGCTTCATTCAGCTGCAAGCAAACGCTTGCGGTTCTCACTACCCGGATAAACACCGACAATACGCAGTTCCTTGGTGAAGAAAGCCAGCTCTTCCAGTGCAAGCTGTACCGGACGGTCATCCGGATGGCCTTCAATGTCCGCATAGAACTGTGTAGCCATGAAAGTACCGCCGATCTGGTAGCTTTCCAGCTTGGTCATGTTGATGCCATTGGTCGCAAAACCGCCCATCGCCTTATAAAGTGCTGCCGGAACGTTGCGCACACGGAACACAAAAGTCGTCACCATCAATTCGTCCGGTGACTGACGTGGTGCCCATTGTTCCTGTTTGGACAGAACAACAAAACGCGTAATATTATTTTCCGCGTCTTCAACATTTTCCTGCAGAATATCCAGACCGTAAAGCTCCGCAGCGAGCAATGGTGCAAGTGCCGCTTTGCTCTTGTCACCCAGATCGGCCACCTGACGGGCAGCACCTGCGGTGTCTCCGGCGATCACCGGTTTCCAGCCATTACCGCGAATGATTTTGCGGCACTGACCCAGCGCATGGATATGGCTGTGAACGCTCTTGATATCTTCCTTTTTGGTGCCCGGCAGCACCATCAACTGAAAATGGATCGGCAGAAAATATTCGCCGATAATATGCAAACGCGATTCCGGCAGAAGATGATGAATATCCGCGACGCGACCGGCCAGCGTATTCTCAATCGGAATCATCGCCAGATCGGCTTCACCATTTTCAACGGCATTAAACGCGTCTTCAAAAGTTGCACATGGCAGCGGCTCCATTGTCGGAAACATATTGCGGCAGGCCGTGTCGGAATTTGCTCCCGGTTC
>JAIRVW010000400.1 GCA_031253705.1 Brucellaceae bacterium | reverse complement strand
ATGCGGGAACAGGTTGAAATGCTGGAAAACCATGCCGACTTCGCGACGCACTTCATCAATCTTTTTCAGATCATTGGTCAGTTCTTTACCGTCAACAATGATCTGGCCTTTCTGGTGTTCCTCAAGGCGGTTGATGCAGCGGATCATGGTTGATTTACCCGAACCGGAAGGACCTGCCACAACGATACGCTCACCGCGCATTACGCGCAGATTAACGTCGCGCAGCACATGGAATTCACCATACCATTTATGCATTCCGACAATATCGACTGCGACATCGGTTTTGGATATTTCCATGATTGCTCCCGTTTCTTCCATCGTCGGCTTCAGCAAAGCGCCCGATTGCATGCTCATTCTTTATTCCCTCACTGATCACCCGCAGCAAAATGCTGATGATATTCCCGATGAACGGTTTGCCCGTCCGGCCCAAACCGTTTCTGTTTCCTGCAGTACCGCGAAAACCCGACTCCCAGTTTTTCGCGACCGCTTACCGATGGCCCGTATCCAGCCTTCGCTCCATATATAGCGAATATCGCGACATACAGAAACAGAAAATCCAGAATACAAATCCGGCAAAAACAAGACCCGTTGCCGGTGTCTGCGGTGTTGCCCAAGTGGCATCCGAAAAATTCTGCCTGACGATTCCAAGCAGGTCGAACATACCGATAATGTAAACAAGACTCGTGTCTTTGAACAAGCCGATAAACGTGTTCACAATGCCCGGCAGAGCAAGTTTCAGCGTTTGCGGCAGAATAATAAACAGAGTTTTCTGCCAATAACGCAAGCCGAGTGAATCCGCGCCCTCATATTGGCCTGACGGAATAGCCTGCAAGCCGCCGCGGATCACCTCGGCCATATAAGCGGAAGCGAAGAGCGACACCCCGACCAGCGCACGCAAAAACTTATCAAAGCTGGTGCCGGGCGGCATGAAAAGCGGCAGCATCACACTAGCCATAAACAACAATGCGACCAGCGGCACACCGCGGATGATCTCAATGAAAATCACGCATAGCGCCTTGATAACCGGCATATTGGAGCGCCGCCCCAAGGCCAACAGAATTCCCGCAGGCAGAGAGACCGAAATACCAACCACCGACAGGATCATTGTCACCAGCAGGCCGCCCCAGAGCGATGTTTCCACATAGCGCAGTCCGAAAGCACCACCGACCAGCAGAAAATAGGTAAAGACCGGAAAAACAAGGAACAGCAAAATTGCGTTCAGCATTTTATAGGGCAGTTTACCGATCAGCATCGGCACCAGCAGCAACACAAAAACCAGCGTCACAAGTTTGACACGCCAGCGCTCATCCACCGGATAACGCCCGTAAAGAAACTGCTGCATCTTGGCATCAACAAATGCCCAGCACGCGCCTGACCAGCCATCCGCCTGCAAACCGCCCTGCACTGTTGTGGTACAGAATGTGCGGTCGGTTCCAGTCCAGACTGCATTGACGAACAGCCAGTTGATCAACCCCGGTAAAAACCAGACGATCAGGGATATGCCCATGATTGTCAGAACGGCATCTTTACGCGAGGAAAACAGGTTTTCCTGCAGCCATGAGGCAATGCCCTTCTGTCTGGCGGGTGCAGGCATTGGTTCGACCATTTGTGAGCGTACGAAATGATAGTCTGAATTTGTCATCTTACCGCTCCACCAATGCCATTTTGGCGTTAAACCAGTTCATCAGCAAAGATGTGATCAGGCTAAGGCCAAGATAAACCACCATCCAGATTGCCACGACCTCTACGGCCTGCCCTGTCTGATTGAGTACCGTTCCGCCAACAGCCATCAGATCCGGATAGCCGATTGCAATTGCCAGAGACGAGTTTTTCGTCAGGTTCAGATACTGGCTCGACAGCGGCGGAATGATAATCCGCATCGCCTGCGGCACCACGATCAGCCGCATTGCCTGTGGTCTGCGCAGTCCCAATGCAGCGGCGGCTTCATGCTGCCCTTTATTTACGCCCTTAATACCGCCGCGAACCGTCTCTGCAATAAAGGATGCGGTATAGAAGGACAGAGCCAGATAAAGTGCCAGAAATTCCGGTTTAATCTGCGTGCCGCCGGTAAGATTGAAAGAACCGAGCTTCGGCATATCAAAACTGACCGGCATTCCGGTAAGGAAGAATGCAGCAACCGGCAGCCCCAGCACCAATGCCAGTATTATGCGCCATAACCGGAAAGTCTGGCCGGTTTGTGCCTGCCGCTTCTTTGCCCAGCGATAAAAGACAAAAGCCGCGATAAGCCCGATAATAAAGGCTGCCAAAACCAGCCATGCCTGCTCGCCCCATATTGCAGAGGGAAAGAAAAAACCGCGCTTATTGAGGTAAGAGCCGAACGGCAATGCATAACTGCCCCGTACCTCCGGCAAAACGGACAACACACCGAAATACCAGAAGAAAATCACCAGCAGCGGCGGGATATTACGGAAGGTCTCAACATAGATGGTGCAGATTTTAGCAATCAGCCAGTTGGTGGATAACCGTCCGATACCAACCAGAAAGCCGATGATGGAAGCGGTGATAATCCCCAGAACCGCTACATAAAGCGTATTGAGAAGACCAACCAGAAATGCACGCGCATAATTTGAATCAGCGTCATAACTGATCAGTGTCTGGCTGACATCAAATCCGGCACGGCTTTTTAAGAAATCAAAACCCGATGCAATATTCAGTCTCTGCAAATTGGCTGCAGTATTCCCTATTATCCAATAAACCAGAGCAAAAACTGATATAAAAACAACCGCCTGATAGAATAATCCGCGTATTTTCGGATTATTCAGCATAGAGACCCTCGCCTCATGCCGGTTGACGGTTACCGTGTTCTGATCTGCCATGCGCACCTCATTCTCTGCTGTCAGATAAGTGACCAGATATTTGAAATGCCCCTGTCGGTTTTCCGTTTTCAGCCGGAATATAAAATCGCACTCATATAAACAGGGACTTCGGCTATGCTAAGGATACCGCTTATGACCGGTATTATCTTTCAGCGAATAAATATCGTTACGCCTCTGCGGAGCTATGCCCGCCGGAAGCCATAAAATGAAACAACTTAATAAGTATTTCAGATGCAAAAATCCGGCCTGCATCATAGATTATGATGCAGGTATATTTCCGGATAAGTGGTTGATATCAGCGGATCGGAATACCGTATTGCAGACCGCCTTTAGTCCACAAAGCATTGATGCCGCGGGCAATTTTCAGCGGGCTGCTGGTGCCGATATTACGTTCGAAAATCTCGCCGTAATTGCCGACATTCTTGATGATTTTCACAACCCAGTCATTTTCCAGCCCGAGATCGATACCGATCTTGGTTTCAGCTTCTGTGCCGAGCATACGCTTGATGTCCGGTGAATCGGACTTCTTCATTTCCTCGACATTGGCCTGTGTAATACCGGCCTCTTCCGCATTCAGAAGCGCGTTATGAACCCAACGTGCGACATCCGCCCATTGTGCATCGCCCTGACGGACAACAATACCGAACGGCTCCTTGGAAATGATTTCAGGCAGCACAACGTGATCGTCCGGATTGGAAAGCGACAGGCGCACGCCGTAAAGGCTGGACTGATCGGTTGTATAGGCATCGCAACGACCGCTGTCATAGGCAGCATTGGCCTCTTCGATCTTTTCGAACACGACCGGATTATATTCCATTTTATTGGACTTAAAGTAATCGGCCATATTCATTTCGGTAGTTGTACCCGCCTGCACGCAGATAGATGCGCCGGAAAGCTGCAATGCCGATTTAATATCCGGAAGTTTCTTACTATTGACCATAAAACCCTGGCCGTCATAGTAGTTCACACCGGCGAACTCCAGACCCAGCGATGTATCGCGGCTGATCGTCCATGTTGTGTTACGGATCAGAATATCAATTTCGCCTGACTGCAGAGCAGTGAAGCGCTCTTTTGCATTCAGAGGGGTGAACTTGGCTTTATTCTTGTCCCCGAAAATAGCCGATGCCACCGCACGGCAATAATCCACATCGAAGCCTGACCATTCGCCCTTATCATTCGGTGCTGCGAAGCCCGGAAGACCGGTATTGGTACCGCACTGCACAAAACCTTTCTTCTTCACATCATCCAATGTGCCGGCAAGTGCTGCAGAGGTCGTAAAGGTCAAAGCAGCCAGACCGGCCAGTTTGAGGAAAGTTGACTTTCTCATATGATGCTCACCCTCTTTATCGTTAAATTTATAAACAGCATTCAAAAATCAATTTTGGCATTCTGTCCGGCTGTCATATCCGGATAAGCCGTTTCCGGCACCGGATATACCGCCAGTCTTTAGCAGGCTTTCTCCGGTCTGTGCCGGTTCATCCAACCTGCCATCCCCGTTGGCGGAGACGGATGCGTATAAAACTGTATCTATCGAAAGCTATTATTTTCTGCAGGTCAAGGGTGCAAACACGGAAAATTGTACAGGCGGGATGATCTCCCGCCTTTCCCGCCTGCAAACAAGCTGCTTTTACATCGCCGGCTGTTTGATTTTTTTGCTGATTTTGCCTTTGAGCACCGGAAACAGCCCCCCTTCTTCCATGCGGAAGAGCAATCCTGCCTGTGCCAGCAGACGGGCAAGAATCAATGTCGTGATGGCTCCGACAGCAAAACCGACCAGCACATCACTCGGATAATGCGCCTGCACAAAAACACGGCTGACAGCAATCAAAGCCAGACCGGCAAAAGCCGGAATCCGGCAGCGCGGAAACCACAGGGCAATCAGTGTTGCCAGAACCGCTGCCGTGCAGGCATGACCGGACGGAAAACTCACATAATGATAGCTGAAATCAAAAGGCTTGAAGCCGAAAGGCCCGACCGTATCGACCAGATGCGGCCGCGGGCGGCCGACAATATATTTGGCAATATTAACCAGAAGCCCCGCACTCAAAATGGCGGAGATTGTAAACAGCGCCTGTCCGGCCAGTACACCCAACCCGTTGTAATATTGCAGAACATCCGGAACTTTCAGGCGAAAGCCTTCTTGCGTGCGCACTTTATTGCGCAGAACAATCACAACGACCACAACCATCAGCGCCAGCACAATATAAGGCGCGGCCAGAACAAGATTGGTCATTGATCTGAGCACAAGAACAGGCGGCCATTCCGAAGCAAATGCCTTGCGTGATAAATCCGCATCAAACGGCAGGAGTAAGCCCGCGCAAAGAATAACAGCGAGTACAGTAACCGTTAAAACGGGAGACCATAAACCGGAGTGACGGTTTGTCTCCTGCTCTGCATTCCGGCGTTTCAGCCCCGCCTGCAGCGTCGTTTTCAGTTCTGTATACTCGTATTTTAAACTCATCAGTGACTCACATCAGCAAACCGGAGCTTCCGGATAAATCAGTATCAGAGCGCCGGACAGATCATATTTATCGCCGCGCGCAAAATTAGTTTATCTCTGCTGCGGTTTTGAAAGCAGAATGCTCTCGGCAAGCAACACAGATTATGCTCTAGTCTCACAATCATACCGGCGAGGCAAAGAACCAGTCAATTCTTTGAAATCTATATGATTTCTCTAAAGACCGATTCCATATTCCAGCCTTTACGAATAAGTAAATACACGGCAAGACAGACTTAACAGGCAGCAGGAGGCGTTTTTATGGTCAAATCAGCAAAGGTGACAGAAGAGCTTGGAATTAATACGGTTCTCGCTCATTGCGGCAATGACCCGTATGAATTTCATGGTTTCGTCAACCCGCCGGTTGTTCGTGCCTCCACGGTTCTGTTCAAAGATGCCGCGACCATGGCAACGCAAAACCAGAAATATACCTACGGCACCCACGGCACCCCGACAACGGATGCTCTGTGTCAGGCCATTGATCAGCTGGAAGGTTCTGCCGGTACATTGCTGGTTCCGTCCGGCCTTGCTGCGGTAACCGTACCGTTGCTGGCCTTTCTTGAAGCTGGTGACCACGTTCTGCTCGTCGATACGATTTATAACCCAACCCGCCGCTTTGCCGATTCAATGCTCAAACGTCTCGGCATTGATGTCGAATATTATCCGCCGCATATCGGCGGCGATATTGCCGATCTGATCCGTCCGAATACCCGCGTAATTTTCACAGAATCACCGGGTTCCAACACTTTTGAAATTCAGGATATTCCGGCCATTGTTCAGGCTGCCCGCGCCCGCGATATTATCACGATGATGGATAATACATGGGCGACACCGCTCTATTTCAAAGCGCTTGATTTCGGTATTGATATTACAATTCATGCGGGCACCAAATATCCGTCCGGCCATTCCGATGTGCTGTTCGGCATGATTTCCTCGAATGAAAAATGCTGGAAGCGCTTAGAGGAATCCTACACCGCGCTCGGCATGTGTGTGAATTCTGACGATGCCTATCAGATTCTGCGCGGCTTGCGCAGCATGGGGCTGCGTCTC
The DNA here is from genome assembly GCA_031253705.1 of Brucellaceae bacterium. GTDB lineage: Bacteria > Pseudomonadota > Alphaproteobacteria > Rhizobiales > Rhizobiaceae > Pseudochrobactrum. The sequence goes on along the minus strand of JAIRVW010000400.1, from coordinate 1,716 downwards.
AGCCATCATCAGCAAAGCGCTCTGACCATTGCACGCTGGCTGGAACAGCAGCCGCAGGTCGCCCGCGTTCTGCACCCTGCCCTTGAAAGCCATCCGGATCATGCTTTGTGGAAACGTGATTTCAAAGGCGCAAGCGGTGTTTTCTCTATTGTTCTCGCTTCCGGCGGCATCGCAGAAGCACATAAACTGCTCGATACTCAGAAACTGTTCGGCCTCGGCTATTCGTGGGGAGGTTATGAAAGTCTGGCTGTTCATGTGCAGCTTGGCGACCGCACAGTTGCCGCCAAGACCTATGAAGGTCCGGTGATCCGCCTGCAAATCGGGCTGGAAGACACTCAGGATCTGATCAATGATCTGCAACAGGGACTGGCAGCTGCCATTCCTGCCTGATCACGATAACAATCAGGTAAAAACACAGCCTGATAATCCGTAAAAACCGGAAATGAATAAAAGCGAAGACAAAACAGTGTCTTTGTCTTCGCTTTTATCATGTGACATTCATGCATTTTTGAGCAGAACGGATGTTTTGCCTCTTGCACTCCGGCACTGAAAATTCTAGACACATCTAGTCCTTTGAGGATAACGGAGCGTAGCGCAGCCTGGTAGCGCACCTGATTTGGGATCAGGGGGTCGGAGGTTCGAATCCTCTCGCTCCGACCATGACAAATATTGAATATTGTAGTGAAATTTGTCTCAAGTTTAACAGACCAGCAAATATAAGATTTGACGGTCGCTTTTGTGCCCTGAGGTATATGAATATGGTTGCCCGTATTTATCGTCCAGCCAAGACTGCCATGCAATCCGGTAAAGCAAAGACCGAAGCCTGGTTTCTGGAATATGAGCCTGAAGTTGCCCGTAAAATTGAGCCGCTGATGGGTTATACATCTTCGCGCGATATGAAGAGCCAGATTCGTATGAGCTTTGAGAGCCTTGAAGAAGCACTCGCTTATACGCAGAAATACGGCATTCCTTACCGCATTGAAGAACCGAAAGAAGCCAAGCGTCGTAAAGTTTCCTATACGGATAATTTCCGTTTCGACCGTCAGCAGCCTTGGACACACTGATTTAAGCTGCTTTTGAATTTACGGTCCCGTAGCTCAGCTGGATAGAGCACCGGCCTTCTAAGCCGACGGTCACTGGTTCGAATCCAGTCGGGATCGCCATTTACGCATCAATCCTGACTGCGTTTTATCTTTTCTGCTGATAATTGTGTTTTCAAAACTCTTAACCTGTCAGAGTATTATCCGTAGCCTCTCTTCTCATTTTACCTGCCTCTCAATATATCTCCGGCATTATAAAACTGTGCTGTTTGTAAAAAAATTTTCATACAGTTTAACTATTGAAACAATATATGCCGTGTTATGAAACGCCTCATACCAAGGCGCTGAGATGCTAACGCATCACGCCTTGAAAAAGTTCAATCACCACTCGGGCTTAACCAAAGCCCAATGAGTTCTACTCAATGGACTTTGGTATCACAGGCTCTTTTCGCACGTCTTTAAAATCCAAAGCACATATCATGATTAATTACTGGCGCGTTTTTTATAAAGCAGTCTTAACGGGCGTGCTCGCATTATCACTGACATTGCTGATAACCATGACTTTTGTACCGATGATGGGCGGAAAACTGGCCGGTGCTGGACTGGTTATGACCATTGTTTGCCCGTTGGCGACTGCGATTCCGATGTCAGCCCTGCACTATCTCAATACAGAACG
>JAIRVW010000301.1 GCA_031253705.1 Brucellaceae bacterium | reverse complement strand
CTGCGCCATATCGGCGGCCATCGCATTGCACATCATAGTCAGACCGGATAAAGCCGAAGTGGTAAAAAGTGCTATCTTACGCATAGCTGGCACGCCCCTTGCCGTTGAATTAAGATTCTGTTGAGAAAATAGAGGATTATGGCAAAGGGTCAACTTCTGACCTGAGTAATTCAGCAGCATTTTGCAGTACTGGAGCGCCGTGCGTCCCATTAGGCACACAAAGGCCGCCCGAACACTTTAAAATCAGAACGTAACTTTAAGTTAAACTGATACAAGTCAAAGAAATCATGCTCTGAGTTGCTAATCTGAAATTTCAGACAAGAGCAGGCACCGGCACAATTTTCAATACCGGCCGGTTACCGTTTCAGACTGCTCTGTCTTTTCTGTTTCAGGCAATACGCAACTGGCTTTGCGGGTCAAAAAACACCGCCTTATCCAGATTAAAAGCCAGACGTGCTGTCTGTCCGGCCTGAATATGTGCATCAGCGCGCAACCGCGCCACAACTTCTTTGCCGCCAAGCTTGGTCACGGCAAAAGTGTCTGAGCCTGCAGGTTCCACCACTTCAATATGGCAGTCCCCTTCTGCAATCATACCGGCATTGCGGTCTGTGCCGTCAGGATCGGTCAGCGCTTCCGGCCGGATACCAAACACAACTTGTTTGTTTTTATAGGCTGCTAGTTCACTGTTTCCTGCGGCAACGGGTAATTTCAGCGGCGCGCCTTCCGGCCGCTCCAGAGACACGCGCAAACCATCGCCGCCATTTTCAATCGTACCGCTCAGCAGGTTCATCGCAGGCGAGCCCATAAAATCCGCCACAAACATATTGACCGGCTTGTTATAAATCTCCGACGGCGTGCCGAATTGCTGCAAAATCCCGTCTTTAAGCACGGCGATCTTTGTTGCCAGTGTCATCGCTTCAATCTGGTCATGCGTCACATAGACAATCGTGGTTTTCATACGCTGATGCAGCCGTTTAATCTCCGTGCGCATATCCACCCGCAACTTGGCATCAAGATTGGACAGCGGCTCATCAAACAGAAACACCTGCGGATTACGAACCAGCGCACGTCCCATAGCCACACGCTGCCGCTGCCCGCCGGAAAGCTGGCTCGGTTTGCGATCCAGTAAATGTCCGATCTGGAGCATCTCCGCTACTTCATGGATTGCTTTTTCGCGCTCCGGCTTAGGCACACCGCGCACTTCCATACCAAAAGCAATGTTTCCGGCGACCGTCATATTCGGATAAAGCGCATAGGACTGAAACACCATGGCAATATCGCGCTTAGAGGGCGGCAGATCCGCAACCGGCTGACCATTAATCGCAATATCACCGGCACTGATCGGTTCCAGACCGGCAATCGTGTTCAGCAAAGTGGATTTACCGCAGCCGGACGGCCCGACAAGCACCAGAAAGCCGCCTTCCTCAACTTCAAGATTAATGTCCTTGAGGATTTCAACATCGCCGTAAGATTTGCGAAGGTTTGAGATTTTAATAAATGACATGACTTATCCCTTCACAGCACCGGACATCAGACCGCGTACAAAATAACGGCCGGACACAATATAAACGATCAGCGTTGGCAGTGCGGCGAGGATCGCCGCTGCAAAATGCACATTATATTCCTTCACCCCTGTTGAGGATGACACCAGATTGTTCAGCGCCACCGTCATTGGCGTGGTCGTCGCGCCCGAGAAAGACGCACCGAACAGAAAATCATTCCAGATATTCGTGAACTGCCAGATCACCGACACCACAATAATCGGTGCGGAGGACGGCAGCATAATGCGCCGGAATATCTGCATAAAGCTTGCGCCGTCGATCTGCGCTGCCCGCACCAGCTCTGTCGGAAAGGCTTCGTAATAATTGCGGAAATACAAAGTCGTGAAGCCCAGACCATAGATGACATGCACCATAATCAGCCCCCAGATTGAACCGGAAAGCCCGATCAGACCGAGAATGCGCGCCATCGGGATCAGTACAATCTGAAACGGAATAAAGCAGGACAGCAGCAACAATCCGAAAAAGAAGTTGGAACCGCGAAAGCGCCATTTGGTCAGCACATAACCGTTCAGCGCACCGACAATGGTAGAAATCGCAACGGCAGGAACCACCATCAGAATGGAATTGATGAAAAACGGTTTCACACCGGTGGGCTGCACCCCGATCTGCGCTGTTGACCATGCTGACAGCCACGGCTCAATCGTCCAATTTTGCGGCAGATTGAGCATGCCGCCCTGCCGGATTTCATCCAGCGGCTTGAACGAGTTGACCACCATCACATAGAGCGGCAGCAGATAATAAAAGGCGAAGATCAGCAGGATTGTATAGATCAGCGCCCGTGTCAGTCTTTGATGCGAGATTGCATTCGGAGAGGTTTCTGCTTTGCTCATCAGCGCTTCCCTCCGCGAATTTCCGCATAGAGATAAGGGACGATAATCGAGAAGATCATCGCCAGCATGATAATGGCCGAGGAAGCACCGATCCCCATCTGGTTACGGGTAAATGTGTAGGAATACATAAATGTTGCCGGCAGTTCCGTCGCCTGCCCCGGCCCGCCGCCGGTCAGCGCCACCACAAGGTCATAGGCCTTGATCGCCAGATGCGCGAGCACCACAAAGGCTGAGAGAAACACCGGCCGCATCATCGGGATGATAATCCGGCGATAGGTTGTGAAAGTCGAAGCGCCGTCGATCTGTGCAGCTTTCAGGATTTCACCGTCCACGCCACGCAGCCCCGCCAAAAACATCGCCATGATAAAACCGGAAGACTGCCAGACAGCCGCAATCACCACACAGTAAATCGCGTAATTGCGATCCTTGATCCAGGTGAACTGAAAACTCTCCCAGCCCCATAAATGCATGGTGTTTTCCAGACCAATCCCCGGATCGAGAAACCACTTCCACGCTGTACCGGTGACAATGAAGGACAGCGCCATCGGATAGAGATAGATCGGGCGCAGAAAGCCCTCACCGCGTATCTTCTGATCCAGCAAAATCGCCAGAAACAGCCCGATCACCGAGCAGATAATGATATAAAGCGAAGCAAAAATCGCCAGATTGGAGATTGCCCGCCACCAATGCGGCAGCGCCCAGAGCTTGGAATAATTCGACAGCCCCACAAAATTATAAGACGGCAGCATTTTACTGTCCGTCAGCGACAAAAGCCCCGTATAGGCGATAAAGCCATAGACAAAGATCAGGATGATGAAAAAGCTCGGTGCCACAACAAGTTTTGGCAACAGCTCCTGCAATCGGCTGCGGCTATTCATAGGCAATCACCACGCTTGGGCATCTGTCCGGCAATGCGGACACATGCATCAAAACTAAAATCAAAATATAATCAGTATGGAATGACCAGCACCTCGCAGGCACCGGAGAACAGAGGCCGCCTCAGCGGCAGCCTCCGGTTTTGCAATATAATTTTACTGAGCGGCTGCGACCGCAGCCACGAGTTCTTTCACGGCCTCATCCGAATTCAGCTCACCATTGAACTGACGGGTGATAACGTCGAACATCGCGCTTTTCACCGCTGCCGGAGCTGCATAGCCGTGCGCCATGGAACCAAGCATGGTGCCTTTGCCGCTGGCTTCTTTCACATCGGCAATGGCCTTCTTACCGCAGGCATCAAATTCGGTGTCAGGAATATCGGTACGTGCCGGTGCCGAGCCTTTCACAATGTTGAATGCGGTCTGGAAAGACGGGCTTTCAATCGCCGAAGCGATTTGCATCTGTGCCGGAATCTTATCCTTTTCCACCTTGAACATCGCAAACAGATCGGAGTTGAAGGTTACAGAACCCTGTGTGCCCGGATAGCGTACGCAAACAAAATCCTCATCCGGCTTTTTGCCTGCGCGTACAAATTCACCCTTTGCCCAGTCGCCCATAAATTGCAGACCGGCTTTACCCTCAATCACCATAGCAGAGGCAAGGTTCCAGTCTCGACCGGAGAAATTATCATCCACATAGGTGCGCAGCTTGGCCATACGATCAAAGGCCTGCTTCATCGTATCGCTGCCAAGAGCTTCAGGATCGAGATCAATCAGCGCTTTTTTGTAGAAATCAGGGCCAAAAGACAGCACAACAGCATCAAAAATCGTGCCGTCCTGCCATGGCTGGCCGCCATGCGCGACTGGGGTAATGCCCTGCTCTTTAAACTTATCCAGCAGCGCAATCAGCTCGTCCCAGCTTTGCGGTGCCTTGCCACCGGCTTTATCAAGCGCGGCTTTGTTGATCCACATCCAGTTCGTGGAGTGAATATTGACCGGCGCACCGATCCAGTGACCGTCATATTTGGCAAATTCCTGCAAAGGTGCCGGAATAACCTTATCCCAGCCTTCTTTGTTGGCAACCTCATCCAGATTGCCCAATGCGCCTTCCTTTGCCCAGTCCCGCGCATCAAAGCCCAGCATCTGTACCGCAGTCGGCGGATTTCCCGCCGTGACACGCGCACGCAGCACGGTCATCGCTTCCACGCCACTGCCGCCGGCAACAGGCATATCCACCCAGCCGATGCCTTTAGCCTCAAGATCCTTCTTCAAAACATCAAGAGCTGCTGCTTCCCCGCCGGCTGTCCACCAGTGCAGCACCTCAACACTCTCTGCAGCCTGCGCTGCACCTGCCATCAAACCTAAAGCCATTGCTGTTGTTGTCATGAACTTGCGCATCGCATTCCTCCCGTTTTGCAAGTATCAGCAGCGGAACCCTCCCGCGTGGTCATTATCTGCTCCCCTCACCGGACAGCATATATTTTGGCCTGCTGACAAATCCGTCTCCTCAGCCGGATCAGTCGTCAGCCGAAATAGGACGTTACATTTCGGCTTTCGTCAAGCGTACTCACGTAAAATTCAAATCGATTGAAAGATACTGCATTATTTCACGTATTTATAATTTAACGTCACATGATGCGTATAGAGAGCCCCGTGTATCCGGTTTGCGACTGTTAATCTGCCCTGAAGCCTGCAATCCGGCACTCCGTTCAATTGACCGCGTCTTTAAAACGACTATAAAGGCCGTTTTCTCAAAGATACCCTCTCTATAGATGCAAGGATCAGACCAATGGCTGCGGGAAATAACGCCCCCTCGGAAAAGATAACTCTTGGCCTCGATTTTGGCACAACCAATACCGTTATCGCCGTGGCAGACGGCAACGGCATTGCGGAAGTGATGTCCTTCCCGAAAGATGACGCAATTGTTTCCGCCTATCGTTCCGTGCTGTGTTTCTGGCAGGACGGCAATAAAGGCCACCGCAATGTCGAGAGCGGCCCCTGGGCGATGGATCGCTTCATTGCTGATCCGCATAATTGCCGTTTCCTGCAATCCTTCAAATCCTTTGCTGCCAGCAAATCCTTCACCGACACGCCGGTCTATGGCAAGCGCTTCAAATTCGAAGATCTGCTGCGCACATTTCTGGAAACACTGGCCGAGCGCCTAGGTGACCGTCTGCCGGCGCGTGGTAATAAAGTGGTTGTCGGCCGCCCTGTGACTTTTGCCGGACATAATCCGGATGAAGCGCTGGCAATGGCGCGTTATGAAAAAGCCCTGCGCGACTTTGGCTTTACCGATATTCATTATGTCTATGAACCGGTTGCCGCCGCTTTCTTCTATGCGCAACAACTGACCAGCTCCTCCACCGTACTTGTGGCCGACTTTGGCGGCGGCACCAGCGACTTTTCGATCGTGAATTTTGAAGTCGGCGCGAATGGCCTGACCTCTACCCCGCTCAGTCAGGTTGGTCTGGGCATTGCCGGTGACACATTTGACTATCGCATTATTGATAATGTGGTCTCGCCGAAACTCGGCAAGAAAAGCAATTACAAATCCTTTGGCAAAGTTCTGCAAATTCCGAACCATTATTTCGCGAATTTCGCCCGCTGGAACACCTTATTCCTGATGAATACTCCGTCAACTCTGCGGGAACTGCATGAACTGGCCTCACAGGCAGAACAGCCGGAGGTGCTTGAGCATTTCATCGAGATGATTGAAGGCGATTACGGTTTTGAACTCTACCGCGTGGTCTCTGATGTCAAAGCAGGCCTGTCCTCGTCCCAGACATCTGATCTGCATTTCAAAGCGGAAAATTTCAAGATCGAGGCACAAATCCAGCGCTCGGATTTTGAAAACTGGATTGCCGAAGACATGCAGGCAATCTCTTCCTGCGTGGACAATGCCGTACAGAATGCCGGCCTGGACTACAAAGATATTGACCGTGTTTTCCTCACCGGCGGCACCTCTTTTGTACCGGCGATTAAAACACTGTTTTCGCAACAGTTTCAGCATGCGGATGTTTCAAGCAGCAACCAGTTTGACTCCATTGCCACAGGGCTCGCCCTGATTGGTCAGAACCATGATATTGAGCGCTGGTCAGTCAAATTCTGATTGATCCTGATCAATGTAAGAAGCTGAGACTCATGCGAAATTCCTTTCAACAAAATAAGGAAGGAAACAGCATGTCCAATACACCACATACACTTGGCGAAGAATTTCCGGGTCAGCTGGAACAGATTCATGCGTTGAAAGCCGCTGATCCGCGCTTCGCCAAAGTGCTTGAGGAATATGACGATGTGAATGACCAGATTCACCGCGCAGAGACAAAAATTGAGCC
>JAIRVW010000236.1 GCA_031253705.1 Brucellaceae bacterium | reverse complement strand
TGTGCAGCCATGCAGCATAGCGCGATGGCCGATTGTACATCCCTCGCCGATAGTCAGCGGAAAACCGATATCTGTATGTAAAACGCAATGTTCCTGCACATTGCTGTCTTTGCCGATGTAAATCAGCTCATTGTCACCACGGGCAACAACGCCAAACCAGATTCCCGCATTTTCCCCCACGCGCACTTTGCCGATCAGTGTGGCATCCGGCGCCAGCCAGTTACTGGCACGATGATCAAATTGCGGGCTGTGACCGTCAAGCACATATACCGGCATAGGTGTCTCCGTTCTTTCAAGCGTAAATCACCACAACGCATCCGGCTCCGCATGGGTTGTGACTTCGTTCAGACGCCGCATCGTGGCCTCTGTTACGCCGTCAGGCAAGCCATTGAGCGGAAAAAATCCCGCTTCCGCGATTTCCCAGTCAGGTGAACGGTTTCCGGTCTGCCGGAACGAGCGGCAAATATAGACAGCAACATGATCGCGGTTGGAGGCTTTGGTATTTTTATACAAAGCGAAAAGTTCCGGCGTACCCGTCAGTTCAATACAGGCTTCTTCGCGCAGCTCCTTATCCAGCGCCTGCCGGAAAGTCTCACCGCGTTCCACACCACCACCTGGCAAATGCCAGCCTTTGACATAGGTATGACGCACCAGAAAGACAGTTTGCCCGCCATCACCGAGCACAATTGCCCTCACGCCCAATGTCATGGGGCGGCGAAACAAAAAATATGTATGAAATAACCAGCTTTTAAAATTCATAAATCAGCTTTTCTTAAACAATAATCATTCCTAAATATAAGAAGCGGCAGTGCCTGTTCTGTCAATTGAGAGAACTAACAGTGCGCACAGTGTTTTAACACGCTGCCATTGCCGATGTGTGATTTTTATTGACTATGCGCAGTTGAAAGCTAAATCTTCGCCAATGTTCAGACTTGCCCATATTTCAGATATTCATCTGTCGCCGCTGCCACAGGTTCGCCTGCGCGAGCTGGCCTCAAAACGTATCACCGGCTATATTAACTGGAAGCGTCACCGCAAAGGTGCGATGCATGATTGGGTGCTTGAAAGCCTGATTAAAGACCTGACAAGCAGGAAGCCGGATCATATTGCCGTCACCGGCGATTTGGTAAACCTTGCGCTGAACCTTGAAATTGACAACGGCTATGAATGGCTGAAACAGCTGGGCGACCAGCAGGACGTTTCCTTTGTGCCGGGCAATCATGATGCTTATGTTCCGGGTGCGCTGGAAAAATCCTGTTGCAAATGGGAGCCGTGGATGCGCGGCGACGGCATCAACAATCATCATAAGCGCCCGCAATTCCCGTATTTACGTATACGTGACGGCGTAGCGATCATTGGTGTCAGCTCTGCGCGTGCTACCGGCCCGTTCATGGCCAGCGGTGATTTTCTGCCTGCACAGGCTGCGCGGCTGAAAAAAATACTGCAGGAAACCGGCGAGCAAGGTCTGTGCCGCGTTATTCTGATTCACCATCCGCCGGTGCGCAATGCAACGCCCGCTTATAAGCGTCTGTTCGGCATTGGCCGTATTCAAAAGGTTATCCGCGAAGCCGGTGCCGAATTGGTGCTGCACGGCCATACACATCTGGCAACCTATAATGAAATTGCTGCCCCTCATGGCGTGGTGCCGGTGATCTGCGTGCCCTCAGCCAGTCAGGCTCCCTATATGGCTGGCCATGAAGGGCGTAAACCGCCTGCCCGCTATAACTGGTTTTCGATCGAACCCGCCGGTCAGGAGCAAAGCTGGCTATGCCAATGGCAGCAATATGGTTTTACCAATGAGAGTACTGAAGTGCAGCTGATTGCGGAGCGCACATTAATGCTTGGCAGACAGGCAGCACAAATCAGCGATGCAGCAGATCCGGCAAAACCGGCACTGTGAAACCGTAAAAACGCAGGATCAAAATCAACGCCGCACAGCCGAGCAATGCACCGCCTGCAAACCACAGCAGTTTCACCAGCATTGAGGTTTCTGTACCGGTGATCTCCACCGGCACAGCATCGGCAGCGGATTGCTGTGCAGTGTCAGTGATTGTTTCTTTTGTCCGGTCATCATCCATCAGCCTTTCACGCTCAAGCATGCGTGATGCAATATAACGGGTCACCGCATCCGAAATGGTCTTAATGTCTTTATTCTCGGCAAGAATGATCCGGCCTAAACGGGTATCGCGGACAAAACGATAATTGCGGCGGTCGCGTGCAATCATCACAAAAGCACTGCCATCCAGCCATAAACGTGGTTGCATGCCTCTGTTCAGATAAAAATCCCACTGCTCATCTTCCGCTGGCACAGCATCAAAAACCGGCTGCAAATCCTGTAACAATAGTTCAAGACGGGCAATATCGGCTTCTTTGATATCGGTAATACTATCCAGACGGTCTGCCTGCGCCGTTTTTGCCTGCCGCATCGCAGCTTTCAGCCGCTCTTCACCGGACAAGTCTTTCTCCGGACGAGGTAATGACGGATATGCAGTGAAATCATCTTCGGTTTTATTCATGCCGCACTCTTGTCTGATCTTCCGTTTTACAGGCAGTCATATGCGTGGCGATTTTATGGCTTTAGAGCGCTGTGCGCCCTCTTGGGTGCACAAAGGTCGCTCTAACATTTATGCTGTAAGACCAGAGAATAATAAAAAGGCCTGAAACCGCGTGGTTTCAGGCCTTTTATCATTCAAAACCGCGATTTTATTTGATCAGACGGTTGGCCGCCGAAACAATCGCTGCGAGCGAAGACGTCACAATATTATGGTTCACACCAACACCGAAGACCGATCCCTGCGGATGGGTCAGTTCCACATAGCTGATTGCTGAGGCATCAGAACCGCGCTGCAAGGAGTGCTCCGAATAATCCGCAACCGAAATATCAATGCCGATATGCTTGGAAAGGGCATCAATAAAGCCGTCCACAGGACCAGTGCCGCGACCTTCAATGGTCTTGGTCACACCATTATCGATGATCTCAGCCTGCATAATACGGACAGATTTATTGTCCGGATCAGCAAAAGTATGGTGATCAACGAATTCCAGACGTGAACCCGGCTGGCTCACATAGGCTTTCTTGAACTCTTCATAAATGCGCGGGGCCAGCAATTCCTTGCCTTCATCATCCGTAATCTGCTGAATGATTTCGCGGAATTCCACCTGCATTTTGCGCGGAATATTCAGACCGTAATCCTGCTGCAGAATATAAGCGATACCGCCTTTACCTGACTGGGAGTTAATACGGATGATCGCTTCATAGGAACGGCCGACATCCTGCGGGTCAATCGGCAGATAAGGTACTTCCCAAACCGGTGTATTCGCACCTTTTTTGGCTTTCATGCCCTTATTGATCGCATCCTGATGCGAGCCGGAAAACGCTGTATAAACCAGTTCACCGACATAAGGATGACGCTCAGGAATAACCAGCTGGTTGGAATATTCGTACACTTCCTTCATGCGGTTGATGTCCGAGCAATCCAGTTCAGGATCAATAC
>JAIRVW010000186.1 GCA_031253705.1 Brucellaceae bacterium | reverse complement strand
TCCTTATTGCCGTAATCAAGTGCTGCAACAGCTTCCGAAAACTGCTTCTGTCCCAATTGTTTGGTAATCTCACGGGAATACCAGACAACTGATTTCTCCAGCCACCGAGCGGGATCAACAGCAATCCTGTCGCGCTCCGGCGCTTCCATTTCAGGCTTCCACTGCCACACCGGCTCATGTTCAGATTGCAGGATATTTTTATCAAAACCAATAACAGCCAGCGGCACTTTAAAAGTCGATGCCGGTGTAAAACGTTTATCGCACTGCCCTTCGCGTGACAGCACTTTTTGCGTTGCGGCATCCATAACCACCGCGCATTCAGCAACAACGCCCTTTTCTGCGGCCTGAGCCTGAAAACTCATCCCGCCAGTCAAACCCAAAGCCAATAACGCCGCTGATCGCAATTTTATATCCATGATACGTAAGTCCTGAATGCTGAAAATATTTAAATCATCTCAGATGAAGCACGATATGCAAAAACCGCATTCGCCATCTGAACTGGCATCTAGAACCAAAACGGGGCGGAATTTCCGCCCCGATATGTCAGGATAATGTTGCTAACAAATTTTCTTTAGTAAGTTCAAATCCGGAAGCCAGCCATGCTGCCTCCAGTGCTTTGAGCCGCTTGCCAAGCTCAGGGCCTTTTTCAAAACCCAGTTTCATCAGATCAGCACCGCTGACCGGAAACACCGGCACATCTGCCGTCTCCGCAACCTCCAGCAAACGGCTATACTGCCCCGCCCGCATCATGGCCTGATTATCAGTGTCAGCCTCAGCACGCGCAGTCATCAAAGCCAGTTTAATCCGGTCAGTCAGCGCCTGCCGCGATCCGCCATAGATCAGCTTGATCAGCCCTGTCTCTGACAATTCCGGCTTTGGCACATCGGCCAGCGCCCATGCCTCAAGCCGTGCTTTATCGGCATTGGACAAGCGCAGTCTTTTGCCAAGTTCCGTCATGCGGGATGCATCCGGCGGTACGATCGCTTGCAAGCGCAACAGTGCATCCGGCTTCCAGTCCAGATCGTGCTCGGAGCGTATCAGCGCATGAATGGCATCAATGCCCCATTTCTCACTTTCCGGCAGAATGAGTGTCAGCACACCGGACTGGCGCATCCATAATAATGCGCGCGACGGATCTGGCGCAGAAAGCAGTTTCTTCAGCTCCGACCATACCCGCTCAGCCGATAAGGTTTGCAAATGGTTTTTCAGCTTGGCACTGGCTTTCAGTCCTGCCGCATCCGGCCGCCCTTTGCCATACCATGCAAAGAAGCGGAAGAAGCGCAGGATACGCAGATAATCTTCCGTAATCCGCGTCTCGGCATCACCGATGAACCGCAGAACTCTGGCTTCAATATCCGCCAGTCCGCCGACATGATCCACCACATCGCCATTGGCACGGACATAAAGCGCATTAACGGTAAAGTCCCGACGCTCGGCATCAACCTGCCAGTCGCGGCCAAAGGCAACCGTCGCCTGCCGCCCGTGCGTTGCCACATCGGTACGCAGCGTTGTCACCTCATAGGGCACGCCGTGCGCCACAACCGTTACAGTGCCATGATCAATGCCGGTCGGCACAACTTTAAAACCGCATTTCTCTGCACGCGCTTTGGTCTCTTGCGGCAGGGTTGTGGAGGCAATGTCAATATCGCCCACCGGCTCGCCCAGCAATGTATTGCGCACCGCACCGCCGACAACGCGCGCCTCTTCACCACCTTCAGAGAGTGCTGCCAGCAATTGCTGCAAAGACGGCACCTTCAGCCCGTCCGCACGATCTGCAATATTGAGCACTGTTGTTGTCTTTTCACTCACGCATAGAGCCTTTCATAGAGGCTGCGGATAATCCCCGCTGTTGCGCCCCAGATATTCCGATTCTGATAATGGATGGCATAGAAAAACCGCTCATGCCCCGCAAATATCCGGCTCTCGCGCTGGTGCTGTTGCGGGTCCATCAGAAAATGCAACGGCACCTCAAAAATATCCGCCACCTCATCGGGATTGGCGCGCAATTCAAACGGCGTGCGCACAACGGCCAGTACCGGCGTAATCGCATAGCCGCTGCCGGTCATATATTGCGGCAGGCGCCCCAGTGTTTGCGCCTGTTTCACATCCAGCCCGATTTCCTCATTAGCCTCACGCAGTGCCGCATGTTCAGGGCTCAGATCCTCCGCATCAATCTTGCCGCCGGGAAAAGCTACCTGACCGGAATGACTGCGCATCTGCGCATTGCGCGTGGTCAAAAGCACACTGGCGTGGTCACCGCGATCCACGACAGGGATCAGCACTGCCGCCGGTTTGAGCTTAATTTTCAGACGCGGATCAGCGCCAGCCATCACATGTGATGTGTTCCATTGCGGGTTGAGCGTATGATCACCGCCTGTCGGCAAGCCGGATGAATCAAATTCATCAGAATGTCCTGCAAGACTTTGTTTCTGTTCAACTCTCCTCATCAGATCCTGTGCGGTAAAAACGCTATCAGCCATCAGGTTTTTCATTTTATCACTGTAAATTTTCTGCAGCCGTCACCGGAAATATCTGGCCATTGGAGCGAAGAACAAACATCAGCTTTCCGTCAATCATCAGTTCTTCACCAAGCGCCGCCAGATCATACATCACCGCACGGCTGACCAGCGCCTCCAAACGTCCTCTGACCAATATATAGGGTTTGAAACCGCCGGTTTCACTATCCGTCACGAAGCGCAGCGGATGCTGTTCTCCCGCCTCAACCACATCGCCGACATTGGTGCGAAAGGTCAGAACCTGCGCATCTCCTTCACCGGAAACATGCATCTCCACAGCATTGAAATGCGCATCCTCCACACGGATTGCGATTTTCTCAACCGGCGTTACCAGATAGGTTTTGCCGTCGGCATCCTTGCGCAACACAGTGGAAAACAAACGCACCAGCGCAGGTCTGCCGATCGGGGTTCCCATATAGAACCATGTACCGTCGGCTTTGATTTCCATATCCAGCTCGCCGCAAAAATCCGGTTCCCACTTATCAACCGGCGGCAATCCTTTGCCCTCTTTTCCCTCAGGCAACTGGCTGGCAGCACGGCGCATCAATGCATCAAGTCCGCCTGAAGTCGGCGCATCGGCTTTGGCCAGAACATTGGCATTGTCGTTATTTTTCGTGATATTGCCGCTGTTCATTTCAGTTTCCTGTTAAGAGCTGTGCCTAATCGCCGGATGCATGTGCGATTAAACAGACCGGTACCATTTACGCACCCATCAGCATGACATAGTCTTGCCCGATGATTCAAGTAAGCTGGCTCAGGCATCCGATCAGGAATTAAGAGGACATTATGAATTTTAACACTGCGACGAAGCTTGATCCCGATGCTGTTATTCAGGCAGCGGATCAGGCAGCCGGAGATATTGCCGCGATCCGCGAGCAGATCGGCCGTGTGATTTACGGTCAGCAACAGGCCGTTGAAAACACGCTGGTTGCATTGCTTGCCGGTGGCCATGCCCTGCTCGTCGGTGTACCGGGTCTTGCGAAAACCCGCCTTGTAGAAACGCTGGGCACTGTTCTCGGCCTTGATGAAAAACGCATTCAGTTCACACCTGACCTGATGCCGTCCGACATTATCGGCTCGGAAGTCATGGATCAGGACAGCGACGGCCGCCGCTCTTTCCGCTACATTAAAGGGCCGGTTTTTGCACAGCTGCTGATGGCTGACGAAATCAACCGCGCTTCGCCGCGCACCCAGTCTGCATTGCTGCAGGCGATGCAGGAATATCATGTCAGCGTCGCCGGTCAGCGCTATGACCTGCCAAGCCCGTTCCATGTACTGGCAACCCAGAACCCGCTGGAACAGGAAGGCACCTATCCGCTGCCGGAAGCTCAGCTTGACCGCTTCCTGATGCAGATTGATCTGGACTATCCTGATATTGATGCCGAACGTGCAGTGCTGCTCAACACCACCGGCACCCAGCAGGCACGCACTGTCAAAGTGATTGAAGCTGCACGTCTGCAGGAAATCCAGCAGCTGATCCGTCAGATGCCGGTGCCGGAAACCGTGCTCGAAGCCATCCTGAAACTGGTACGCTCCGCTCGTCCGGATGCCGATAATGACCATGCAAAGAACCATATCAGCTGGGGGCCGGGCCCGCGTGCCGGACAGGCTCTGATGCTCTGCTCCCGCGCCCGCGCGCTTTATGAAGGCCGCCTCGCCCCCTCTGTTGATGATGTGAAAGCGCTTGCAGAACCGGTACTCCAGCATCGTATGGCTCTGAATTTTGCCGCGCGCGCCGATGGCGTGACTGTGCGTGACGTGATCGCCAAGCTGACACAGGCGCTTCATTAATGGCTGCTACCGGTGCCATAACCAGTTCTGAACAGGCCGTTGATCTGCTGGCGCCCTCACGCCGGCAGGCAGCACTGATGCCTGATCTGATTACGCAGGCACGCCATATCGCCGGTTCGGTGATCAATGGCTGGCACGGCAGGCGCAAACGTGGCACCGGCGATAATTTCTGGCAGTTCCGCCCTTATGCACAGGGCGATATGCTCTCACGTATTGACTGGCGACGCTCTGCCCGTGACGATCATACTTATATGCGTGACCGTGAATGGGAAACCGCCCATACGATCTGGCTGTGGTGCGATCCTTCCTCCTCCATGCTCTATCAATCCCGCTTCAGTCCGGTTTCCAAACAACAACGGGCGCTGGTGCTGACACTGGCACTGGCAGAGCTCTTCAGCCGCTCCGGTGAACGCATCGCCTATCCCGATGTGCTGCCGCCATTATTGGCGCGCAATGGTGCCGAACGACTGGCAAGCGCCCTGACACAAAGCAACGGCCTGTCAGCGCAACCCGATCTGCAACCTTTGCAACGCTTTAACGAGCTGGTGCTGATCAGCGACTTTCTGCAACCGGCGGATTTGCTGAGCGCACAGCTTGACCAGATTGCGAGGCGCGGTATCCGCGCGCATCTGATTGCCGTTGCCGATCCTGCCGAGGCGGATTTTCCTTTTGCCGGTCGTACAGAGTTCCGTGATCCCGTCACCGGTCAAATTCTCGTCGCCGGTCGCGCACAAAATTATGCAGAAGATTATCGCAGGCTCTATCAGGCGCAGCGTGAATTTCTGCGTGAAACCTGCACGCGTTTTGGCTGGAGTTTTATCACCAGCTCCACAGACAAACCGGCAGCACAAGCACTGACAACACTGCATGGTTTTCTGGCTCAGTCTCCAGTCGTATCCGGAGGCGCACGTTAAATGCCCCTGATTTTTACCGCACCATGGCTGCTTGCCGGTCTTGCAACTCTGCCTGTTATCTGGTGGCTGCTGCGTGCCACCCCGCCGAAACCGGCGCAGGAACCGTTTCCGCCGCTGGCTATTCTGGCAAAAATTGCCCGTCATGATCAGGAAGCGAGCAAAAGCCCGTGGTGGCTGACTGCCCTGCGCCTGCTGCTGGCAGCATTGGTGATTTTTGCTGTTGCAGGTCCTGTCTGGAAACCACAACCGATTACCTTTACCGGCGCGCAACCTGTTGTCATTATGATCGACAATGGCTGGTCTTCCGCGCCGCAATGGGCGGAGTTCCAAAATCAGGCACAATGGCTGATCGGTAACGCTGAGAAAAATGATGCACCGGTATTTCTGATTGCCACCGCTGATCCGCAAGGCAGCGAAAGCGGGCCTTTCAATGCCGCACAGGCTAAAGAGCGTTTACAGGCAATGGAGCCGCGCCCCGTTCCGGTTGACCGTCTGGCAGCCGCGCAAAGACTGAATACAGCCCTCGCCAATCATCCTGAAAGCCGCATTTTCTATCTTAATGACGGACTGGCAACGGCTCAGGATAAACAGGCCTTTGCCGCGCTCGACAAAGCTCAGTCGAGTGCCGTGCAATTGATCATGCCGGAAGCACAGGCGCTTTATGCGCTGCAAGGTGCCGCCAATCAGCAAAATGCGCTGGTTGTTAACCTGCTGCGTCCGGTCAGGGATAATCAGGCCGCTACCGTTCAGGTCAGCGCCTATGACAATCAGGGACGTATGCTTGCACAGGCACCAGCCGGTTTTGCACAAGGATCGGCCACAGCAAATGCGCAAATTGCCGTGCCGGTGGAACTGCGCAATGACGCGGCTCTGATCCGCGTCGATACGATGCGCCATGCTGCGGCCACATGGCTGCTGGATGAGAATAACCGCCGCCGCCGCGTTGCTTTGCTGGATGCAGGCAGTGCGGATAAAGCCCATTCGCTGCTGTCGCCATTGCATTATATTTCCTCGGCTATGGCACCTTTTGCCGATCTGATCAGCGCCAATGACCGCGATCTCGGCCAGTCGGTCAAGCATCTTCTCGAGCAGAAACCGTCTGTTATAGTTCTGTCGGATATCGGCCGTCTGCCGGAAGAGGCCACCGCAAACCTGCTGACATGGGTGCAGAACGGCGGCACATTGCTGCGCTTTGCAGGGCCTCGTCTGGCAGCGGCGCAGGGTGATGCAGGCGATAAACGTGATCCGCTTTTGCCGGTGCAATTGCGCAGCGGTCAGCGCAGCTTTGGCGGTACCCTGTCATGGTCAACACCGCAAGCCATTGCTCCGGCACCGGAGGACAGCCCTTTCCGAAATATTCAGCTGCCGGATGATGTCACTGTGTCGCGTCAGGTACTGGCAGAACCGGCACCGGATCTGATGCAGAAAAGCTGGCTCAATCTGGCAGACGGCACACCGCTGATTACCGGTGAAAACCGTGGT
>JAIRVW010000154.1 GCA_031253705.1 Brucellaceae bacterium | reverse complement strand
GGCACTTGGTGCCGCTCTCGGTGATGATCTTGAAGCGCCGGTTAATCCGCAGGCACCGGTTTTCTGGACGGATATTGATACACAAAATACCCGCGATTTCGGCTCGCTACCGCAAGGCGCGGTGCCGCTGAGCACTGTGGTGGACGCACCTCCGGCATTGCAGGCGCGTTTGTCGCAGATTGGTTTAGTGGATGACAGTGAGGGCGCAAGTCTTCAGTCACAATTGCAAAGCGGTCAGCGCTTGGTGAGCCGTGAGGGCAGCCTCTGGCGCTGGGATGGATTTACGGCGCGTTCCGATGCGCCGACTGCAGCCGCACAACGGCTGGCACAGAAGAACCGCTTAGCAGAACTTGAAGCTTCTGCTGTCACCGCGCGTAATCGTGTGACACAGGCGGAAACGGCTTTACGTCAGGCAGAAGCCACTTTGCGCGAGGCTGTGGAGCGTGAACGCAGCCTGCGCGATCATTGGCGTGCTGCCCAGCGTGAACTGGCGCAGGCGCGCGATGCCTTGGCTGAGGCAGAACGTGCTGCGGGACAATTGTCCAGCAAACGCGCAGCACTGGATGAGGCGAAAACACGTCTGAGTGACAGTCTGGAAGAAAACACCATTCAGCTTGAAGAGGCGCAGATCCGGCTGGATGATCTGCCGGATCTGGCCGCGTTGAATTTACAGCTGACCTCGCTGACCACGCAGGTGATGGCTGATCGTGCTGCGATGACGGAAGCCCGCGCCGCGCATGATAATCTGCGCCGCGATGCGGAAAACCGTCTGCGCCGTTTGGAAATGATCGGCCATGAGCGCAAAAGCTGGCAGTCACGGGCGGAAAATGCCCGCAGGCAGATTACGGCACTGACAGAGCGCAAGGCTGAAACCAGTGATGAAGCGGAAGATCTGGCGGAAGCACCGGCAGATATTGAAGAGCGCCGCCGCGAGCTGCAAATCGCGGTGGAAGATGCCGATGCGCAGCGCAAGGAAACCTCTGACCGCCTGAGCATTGCCGAAACCGAGCAGGCCAAGCTGGATAAGCGGGCAACGCTGGCGATACAGGAACTGGCCTCATCGCGTGAAATGCGTGCCCGTGCAGAAGAGCGTCTGGCTGCCGCAGAAGAGCGTCGTAAAGATGCCGAGGCTCGTATTGTCGAGGTTCTGAATTGTGCCCCGCATGAGGCTTTCCGCCATACGGGACTGAACACCGGTGACCCGTTGCCGGATATGGATCAGACAGACCGCCAGCTTGACCGGTTGAAAATCGAGCGTGAACGTCTTGGTGCTGTGAACCTTCGTGCCGAGGAAGAACAACGCGAATTATCTGAGCGGCAGGATGCGATCATCAATGAGCGCGAAGATGTCATTGAGGCGATCAAGAAACTGCGTCAGGCCATTCAGAGCCTGAACAAGGAAGGCCGTGAGCGTCTTCTGGCTGCATTTGATGTGGTCAATGAGCAGTTCCAGCGCCTGTTTACACATCTTTTCGGTGGCGGAACTGCCGAGCTGCAATTGATTGAATCGGAAGACCCGCTGGATGCCGGTCTGGAAATTCTCGCCCGTCCTCCGGGTAAAAAGCCGCAGACCATGACATTGCTGTCCGGCGGTGAGCAGGCGCTGACAGCAATGGCGCTGATCTTTGCAGTTTTCCTCACCAATCCGGCACCGATCTGCGTACTGGATGAGGTGGATGCACCGCTCGATGACCACAATGTGGAACGCTATTGTAATCTGATGGACGAGATGGCTGCTTCGACAAAGACACGCTTTGTTATCATTACCCATAATCCGATTACCATGGCGCGTATGGATCGCCTGTTTGGTGTGACGATGGCCGAGCAGGGCGTGAGCCAGCTTGTCTCTGTTGACCTGCAAACTGCTGCCTCCATGCGTGAAGCCGTTTAAAGATCGCCTGCTAACAGCTTGTTTGATATAATATTGCCGCTGTTGAATTCAGTAGACATCTGCCTGAATATTGAAATAGTCTTGAATATTAGAGATATGTAAATTTCTTTAAAGCAAAGGGCTGGCAATGAGCGGTGATCATGATCATGCGGATGTAAGTAATACGCCTATTCCGAAGCTAGCCCTTGCTCTGGCCTTAACCGGCAGCTTTATGATTGCCGAGATTATCGGCAGTTACGTGACCGGCAGTCTGGCACTGCTGTCTGATGCCATGCATATGGCAACCGATACTTTCGCTCTGGCTCTTGCGCTGATCGCGATTTATCTGGGGCGGCGCGCGGCAGATGTCTTCCGTACCTATGGCTATTCCCGTTTTGAAATTCTGGCCGCAACAATCAATGCCGTGCTGTTGCTGCTTGTTGCTTTCTACATTCTCTATGAAGCCTATGTGCGCCTGTATCAGCCAGCCGATGTGCAATCTGTCGGCATGCTGGTGGTCGCGATCTTTGGTCTGATTGTTAATCTCATCTCCATGCGGTTGCTGACGGGTAAGAAGGATGAGAGCCTGAATGTCAAAGGCGCTTATCTCGAAGTCTGGGCGGATATGCTCGGTTCTGTCGGCGTCATTGTCGGTGCGGTGATAATCTATCTGACAGGCTGGGAATGGGTGGACTCGGTGATTGCTGTCGGTATCGGCTTTATGGTGTTTCCGCGCACATGGGTATTGCTCAAAGAATGTATCAATATTCTGCTGGAAGGCGTGCCGGTCGGACTTGATCTGCGCAAGCTGGAGCAATCTGTGCTTGGTGTTTCAGGTGTTGCGGAAATCCATGATCTGCATGTCTGGTCGCTGACGAAAAGCCAGCACTCCCTGACCGCGCATATTGTGCTGAAGCCTGAGGTCAATGGCGAAACAGTCCGCCGTGCCGTGGAGCAGCTATTGCAGGAGCAATATGATCTGCATCATTCGACATTGCAGATGGAAGCAGAAAACTGCGCCCGTGAAGAAGAAATACACTAAAACAATTATGGCGCTCTTTGTGAGCGCCATATTCGTCCGTGCTTGTCAGTTTAACTCTCGCTCCACACGGCCAGTTCATTGCCGGACGGGTCAGTGAAGTGGAAGCGGCGACCGCCCGGAAAGCTGAAAACCGGTTTGACGATTTTGCCGCCTGCCTTTTCGACATCAAGCAAAGTCTGTTCCAGATTTTCGGAGTAGATCACCGGCAGAGGCTGGGCGACCCGCGCTTCATCACCCTGATAAAAGCCGCCGTCCAGGCCTTCCGAATGGGCTGCATAATCGGGGCCGTAATCGGTGAACTGCCAGCCAAAAGCACTGGTATAAAACGCTTTGACATCCTTCAGGCCGTTTTGACCGGCAGGCATTTCGATATAGTCGAGTTTTCCGGTTTTACGCATGATAGCCTCAAAATATAGCATTTCCAGCAAAAGTGCGAAGCGGTTTTGCGTTGGATAATGCGTAAGAATAAACAATTACAGCGGTTCCAACGATTCAGTTTTAACTGGAACCGCTGTAAGATTGCTATATCCGGCGGATCAGGCCGGACGGTGAGTGCTGCTTTACTTCCGGAATCAAAATATCAGCTGATTCCGTTAAACTACGGAAATGCAGAGAAAATCGCTTGTTCCTTCTGCAAAAGAGCCGTTCCGTCGGATAATAGCCTGAAATCAAATTCCGCAAAATCGATTTAAACAAATATACCGGCATTCCGTTGCGCTTTGTTACCGTTTTTCTGCATTTTTCAGTAGCCCGCAAAGGTGCTATCGCTTAAGCAGGTTGCGTGTATCCGGTATCGGCTGACATTACTTGAATTGGGCCTGCCGCCGGTCATGATCAGGAGGACGGGAATGGTTAAGTGGGTTTATCACTTTGGTGACGGCAAAGCCGACGGCGCTGCAAGTGATCGTAATCTTCTGGGCGGCAAAGGGGCAAACCTTGCTGAGATGAGCAGCCTCGGGCTGCCGGTGCCTCCGGGCTTTACCATTACCACCGATGTCTGCACCTATTATTACGACCATGACCGGACTTATCCTGAAATTCTGAAAGAACAGGTTACGCAGGCGCTGGAACATATCACTGCGCTGACCGGTCGTCGTCTGGGCGATAAAGCCCGTCCGCTGCTGGTATCGGTGCGCTCCGGTTCCCGTGCATCTATGCCGGGCATGATGGATACAGTGCTCAATCTCGGTCTCAATGATGAGACCGTGGCGGCAATCGCAGCCGAGGCTAATGACGAGCGCTTTGCCTATGACAGCTATCGCCGCTTCATCCAGATGTATTCGGATGTGGTGCTGGGCGTTGATCATTCCTTCTTTGAAGAAATTCTTGATGATACCAAAGCCAGCCTTGATCTGGATGTTGATACCGATCTGAGCGCTGATGACTGGCGCAGTGTGATCGATCAGTACAAGGCCAAAGTTGAAGAAGAACTGGGCGAGCCTTTCCCGCAGGATCCTGAAGCGCAGCTTTGGGGCGCGATCTCTGCCGTGTTCTCTTCATGGATGAATGCCCGCGCGATTACCTATCGCCGCCTGCATAATATTCCTGAAAACTGGGGCACTGCCGTTAACGTGCAGGCCATGGTGTTCGGCAATATGGGCGATACATCGGCAACCGGTGTGGCCTTTACCCGTAACCCTTCGACCGGTGAGCGCAAGCTTTACGGTGAATTCCTTGTCAATGCGCAGGGTGAAGATGTGGTGGCCGGTATCCGCACACCGCAGAATATTACCGAAGAAGCCCGTATTGAGGCCGGTTCCGAGCGTCCGTCGCTTGAGAAAATCATGCCGGAAGCTTTTGCTGAATTCCTGAAAATCGCTGATCGTCTGGAGCAGCATTACCGCGATATGCAGGATCTGGAATTCACCATTGAGCGTGGCAAGCTCTGGATGCTGCAGACCCGTTCGGGTAAGCGCACAGCCAAAGCTGCACTGAAAATGGCTGTAGAAATGGTTGAAGAAGGCCTGATCGGCAAGCAGGAAGCAGTGAACCGTATTGATCCGGCGTCACTTGACCAGTTGCTGCATCCGACCATTGATCCGAAGGCCGAACGCCACGTGATTGGTATCGGCCTGCCAGCGTCACCGGGCGCTGCAACCGGTGAGATCGTGTTCACATCAGAAGATGCCGAGCAGCTGAAATCGGAAGGCCGCAAAGCCATTCTGGTGCGTATTGAAACCAGCCCTGAAGATATTCACGGTATGCATGCCGCTGAAGGTATTCTGACCTCGCGTGGCGGTATGACCAGCCATGCGGCTGTGGTTGCCCGTGGTATGGGCAAACCTTGCGTTTCCGGTGCGGGTACGCTGCGCATTGATTATCGCAACGGCACCATGCTGACAGCTGGCGGTACGTTCAAAAAAGGCGATATCATCACCATTGACGGCGGCAGCGGACAGGTGCTGAAAGGCACTGTAGCCATGCAGCAGCCGGAACTTTCCGGTGATTTCGGCCAGCTGATGCAATGGGCAGATGAAGCCCGCCGCATGAAAGTGCGCACCAATGCGGAAACACCGGCTGATGCCCGTGCAGCACGCTCTTTCGGTGCGGAAGGCATCGGTCTGTGCCGTACCGAGCATATGTTCTTCGAAGGCCCGCGTATTCTCGCTATGCGTGAGATGATCTTGGCGTCGGATGAAAAAGGCCGCCGTGTTGCGCTGGATAAACTTCTGCCGATGCAGCGTGATGATTTCACCGAGCTGTTTGAAATCATGCAGGGGCTGCCGGTTACTATCCGTCTTCTTGATCCGCCTTTGCATGAATTCCTGCCGAAGACTGCGGAAGAAATTGCGGAAGTCGCCAATGTCATGGGCGTGGATGTTGATAAGCTGACTGAACGTGCAGAAAGCCTGCATGAGTTTAACCCGATGCTTGGTCATCGTGGTTGCCGTTTGGCGATTTCCTATCCGGAAATTGCTGAAATGCAGACCCGTGCGATTATCGAAGCGGCGATTGCAGCGGCGAAAAAAACCGGCGAAGCGGTTATTCCGGAAATCATGGTGCCGCTGGTTGGTATCAAAGCCGAGCTGGATTTTGTGAAGGCGCGCATTGATAAAGTCGCAGCGCAGATCATTGCCGAGAGCGGTGTGCAGGTTGATTATATGGTTGGTACCATGATCGAACTGCCGCGTGCCGCGTTACGGGCAGGGGAATTGGCGGAAACCGCCGAGTTCTTCTCTTTCGGCACCAATGACCTGACACAGACCACCTTCGGTGTGTCGCGTGATGATGCTTCTTCCTTCCTGACACAATATCAGGCGCTGGGTATTATCGAGCAGGATCCGTTTGTGACTGTTGATTTTGACGGTGTCGGTGAACTGGTGCAGCTGGCATCGGAGCGTGGCCGCAAGCAGCGCCCGAATATCAAGCTCGGCGTCTGCGGTGAACATGGCGGTGATCCGGCATCGATCGGCTTCTACGAAAAAACCGGTCTGGATTATGTGTCGTGCTCGCCGTTCCGCGTGCCGATTGCCCGTCTGGCCGCTGCGCAGGCAGCGATTGCAGCAGCCAAGTAATTTTATAAACAATCAAAACGATGCGCCGGATGCTTCATCCGGCGCATTTTTTAGTTTAAATATCCGAACTGATAATTGAACCATGTGCCGGTGCAAAATGCCTGTTATGAAATCCTTATTGCTGGGCTTAAGCCTGACTGTTGGTGCAACTGCAGCTTTTGCTGCGGATGAGGCATTGCTTTCGCCTAAGATTTCGCAGCGCCATCTGATCATCGAGCCGCAGCTGAACCTTGCAGGTAAATCCAGTCCGATACAGGTTGCGCTCACGCTGGATGCCTGTTCCGGTGATATTGATCACCGTATTCTTGATGTGCTGGTACGGGAGAAAATTCCTGCAACTCTGTTTGTGACCGCGCGCTGGTTGCGCCGTAATCAGGCAGCGATTGAAGTTTTGAAAGCCCATCCGGATTTATTCGCGATTGAGAATCACGGTGCCGAGCATGTACCGGCAATTACCGTATTAAAGACTATGTATGGCATTCCGACTGCCGGTACACCGCAGGCGATTGAAGCCGAGGTGAAGGGCGGGGCAGATAAGATCACGGAAATCTTCGGCAAGCAGCCGCAATGGTATCGTGATGCGACAGCGCGTTATTCAACGGATGCTGTGCGCCAGATTGAGGATATGGGTTATAAGGTTGCCGGTTATTCGCTGAACGGTGACCGTGGTGCCTCGCTGCCTGCGGCAGTGGTAGCGAAGCGTATTTCCTATGCCAAAGACGGCGATGTGATTATCTCACATATTAATCAGCCGAAACGTGCTTCCGGTGCCGGTGTGGCGGAAGGTATTCTGGCGCTGAAGAAGAAGGGTGTGCAATTCAGATTGCTGCGCGACATGCCTGCACG